>JAFPCT010000145.1 GCA_017390125.1 Treponema sp. | reverse complement strand
TGGTGTAGCTTATGGTTCTTCTATGGGTTCTTTTGATTCTATTCAGGAACTTACAAGCGTTATGGAAGACCGTTGCACTGCAAAAGTAAACTCTTCTACTTACATTAAATGCATGCCGCACACTTGTGCTGCAAATATTGAAGTTACATATCAGCTTAAGGGCCGTATGATTGTTACATCAGAAGCTTGTACTTCTGGTTCTCAGTCAATCGGTTACGGCTATGAAACCATCGAAAACGGTTTGCAGGACATCATGATTTGTGGTGGTGCAGAAGAACTTTGTCCGCCGGATGCTGCAATTTTTGACCAGCTGGGTTCAACTTCTATCCGTAACGAACACCCGGAAACTGCTCCAAGTCCATTTGATAAGGATCGCGACGGTCTTGTAATCGGTGAAGGTGCAGGAACTTTGATTCTTGAAGATTTGGAACACGCTGTAAAACGCGGTGCAAAAATTTATGCAGAAATCGTAGGTTTTGGTACAAACACTGACGGTACACATATTACTTCGCCTAACAGCGAAACTATGGGAATCTGTATGCAGCTTGCTTTGGACAGCGCCGGCCTCAAGGGTGACGAAATTGCCTATGTAAACGCACACGGAACTTCAACTCACCACGGAGACATTGCAGAAACTACTGCTACTGCCCGGGTCTTTGGCCGCAAGGTTCCTATCTCTTCTACTAAGTCTTACATCGGTCATACTCTTGGTGCCTGCGGTGCCGTAGAAGCATGGCTTACAATCAACATGATGAACGAAGGCTGGTTCCACCCGACTTTGAATCTTAACAACATCGACCCTGAATGTGGTGATTTGGACTACATCCGCGGAGAAGGCCGCAAGATTGATGCTGAATATGTTATGTCGAACAACTTTGCCTTTGCCGGAATCAACACTTCTTTGATTTTCAAGAAATTTCGACAATAGAAAATGCGTTAACACCGACAGTCCGTCGTGACTGTCGGTTAGCATTTACCTATAAATGAATTGCGAGATTTATCGAGCGGGATAAACTTATAGTTTTTTTCTATGAGGGCAACAGCATTTCTGTTATTGCCCTCACTTGTTTCCTGTGTTATAGTTGTGCAAAAGTTCGCAAAGTTGGGGGCGTCGAAAGCACTATGGAAGTAATACAGAGTTTCACAATTGATCACACTCAGTTAAAGCCTGGAATTTATGTTTCCCGGGAAGACAAAGGTTTTACGACTTTCGATTTGCGCATTACAGAACCAAACAAGGAGCCGGCAATTGCTCCTGCGGCAATGCACAGTCTTGAGCACCTGATGGCAACCTGGTTCCGCAACTCAGAGGCAAAAGATGATGTTGTGTATGTTGGTCCTATGGGCTGCCTTACCGGAATGTATATCATAATGACAGGAAACTATACGGTTCATGATATGCGCCGTCTTACAATTGAATGCCTGAAATGGGTTGTTGCCCAGAATGAAGTTCCTGCTGCCCGTCCGGAAGCATGCGGAAATTATCTTCTTCATGACCTTCCTATGTGCAAGTGGGAAAGCCAGCGCTACCTGAACCGCCTTGAAAATGATTTCCATCATGAATACACAAAACTCAAGATTACCCTTGATGATGGAAAGGTTTTTGCAGACGCTTAATCCTAGCCATATAATTTAACTGGCACGCTGAATAATCTTGTGTTAGAATCAAGTAATATTTATCTTGGAGGATTAACATGTTTGAACAGTACAAGCTGCCTTTTGATTCTGATGCCCTGGAGCCTTACATTGACAAACTTACCGTGGAGACTCATCACGGAAAACATCACGCGACTTACACAAAAACATTCAATGAACTTGCAGAAAAAGCCGGAGTTTCAGGAAAATCTGTAGAAGATTTGCTTTCTAACTTGGATTCAATTTCAGATGCTGCCCTCAGAAACGGCTTAAAAAATAACGGCGGCGGTTATTACAATCACAACCTGTATTTTTCTGTAATGGCACCAAATGCCGGCGGAACAGCCTGCGGTGAGCTGGCAAAAAAAATCGATGAAACTTTCGGAAGTTTTGATGCCTTTAAGGAAAAGATTTCCAATCTGGCATTAACTCAGTTTGGCTCTGGCTGGGCATGGCTTTCCGTTGCAAAAGACGGAAGTCTGGTTTTGAGCCAGAGTGCAAATCAGGATAACCCTATAAGTCAGGGAACTGGCAACAAACCGATTTTCTGTATTGATGTCTGGGAGCACGCATACTACCTTAAGTATAAGAATCTCCGTGCGTCCTACATTGCAGAGTATTTTAATGTTGTCGATTGGAAGAAGGTAAATGAACTTTACCTTGCGGCAATAAAATAATTTTATAAGGGAAAATTACGAATCCATGCTACAATTGTGACATGGATTTTTTTTGTGATTTACTATAATTTCCAAAAAGAATATAATGCACTTCTATGAAAATCATCAACGGTAATACATTAACTATAGAAGACGTATGCGACGTTGCATACAAAAACGAAAGTGTTGGTCTTCCGGAAGATAAATCTTTTTGGGAAACATTGGAAAAATCAAGGAAATTTCTGGAAGATTATATTGCAACAGGCGTGCCTACATACGGTGTAACAACAGATTTTGGTGATAGCTGTCATAATCAGATAAGCGTTGATAAGGCCGGTGAGCTTCAGCGGACGATTTGTACTTATCACGGAATCGGACTTGGACCAAAGTTCAACCGTGAGACTGGACGTGCCGTTGTTCTTGCCCGTCTGAACGGAAACGTAAAAGGCGGACACAGTGCCATTCGTCCTGCCCTTGCAAAAATGCTCGTAACGCTCCTTAACAAGGACATCATTCCTGTAATCCCGCAGCTTGGTTCTGTAGGAGCATCCGGCGACCTTACTCCGCTTTCCTACCTTGCCGCTATAATCATGGGAAAACGTGACGTTTACTACAAAGGAAAAGTTGTTCCGGCTGCAGAAGCGTTCAAGGCAGAAGGAATTGAGCCTCTTCCGATTGAAGCGAAAGAAGGACTTGCCCTCATGAACGGAACTTCCGTAATGACGGCAGTAGCATCTCTGGCATGGAAAAAAGCAGAACGGCTTGCAAATATTTCGGACTTCCTTACGGCCGTAACTTCTGAAATTACCCGCGGAAAGGACACTCCGTTCATTACAAAAGTAAGCCAGATAAAGAATCACCGCGGACAGATGGAATCTGCTGTTTATGTTCACAACATCATTATTGACTCAAAACGTGTCTGGAAATACGAAGACTTCCTGAAAAGTCAGATTGAAAAAATGGAAGGAAAGGGATTCGTTGCCCAGCAGAACAAAATTCAGGACAGATATTCTATCCGATGCGCGCCGCAGATTACCGGAGTTTACAGAGATACTCTGCGCATTGCCCGTGAATGGATCACAGAAGAATTGAACAGCGCCAATGACAATCCTCTTGTAGACATTGACGTGGGACAGATTTACAACACAGGAAATTTTTATGGCGGACACATCTGCGCTGCCTGTGACTATATGCGTACAGCTCTTGCAAACATTGCAGATTTGAGCGACAAGCAGGCAGAAGTAATAATCGACGGAAAATTCAACGGGCTTACAGAAAACCTTATCCCGTTCACTCCTGCTGATCATCCTCGTGCTGGTCTGCGTCTCGGCTTTAAGGCAGCTCAGATTACTATTTCTGCAATCCGCGGAGAAGTTGCAACATACTGCTTCCCTGTATCACTTACAAGCGCTCCTACAGAAGCCCTTAATCAGGATAAGGTCAGCATGGGAACAATTTCTGCCAGAAAATTTGCAGAGCAGATTGATCTGGTGTTCCTTCAGTTTGCCACACATCTCCTTGCCGCAATGCAGGCTGTTGATCTTGCCGGCTATGAAGATTTTGCTCCGTTCACAAAGAAAGTTCATGATGAAGTTCGCAAAATGAGCGCTTTTGTGGAAGATGACCGCGAGCTGGACAAAGAAGCGACTGCAGTTGCTGAATGGCTCAAGCAGACAGATTTGTTTGCTTAATCCGTATCTTATTTTTTGAGTGTGAGAATGAAGATTCCAGAAAAACATTTAGATGTAAAGATCATTGCTTTTGATCTTGATGACACCCTTTTGAACGATGAAAAAAAAGTTTCCCCTAGGACTCTTGCCGCAATTCAGGCTGCCGCTGCCAAGGGAATCTTCATTGTTTTGTGTTCCGGCCGTGCAGAAAACGGAATTCTGCCTTATGTCCGTGCCTTGAACATTGCGGGAACTCCCCAGGGACGCTATCTTATAGCCTTCAACGGGGCTACAATTTTTGACCTTCACCTGCGCCGCCAGATTTACAGTCATCGGCTTGATAATGACATTCTGAAGTATGTGTACGCCGAATCAAAAAAGCGGGGAATGCCCTGCATAGTTTATGATCCGGCTACCATCTACTCTTGGGAAGATTCTGACTGGGCCCGCATGGACGCAAAACTTTGCGACTTGAATTTTAAGGTTGTGCCAGATTTCGAGAAATTCCTTGACGGCGGCTTCCCGAAAATGCTGGTTCCTTCTGAGCCTGAAAAAGTAAAGGAGCTTAAGGACTTCCTCTGCCAGAAGCTTGAGGGAAGGGCCGACGTATTCATCTCAAAGCCGTATTTTCTGGAAGTTATGAGCCACGGCGTGGGAAAGGGAGCCGCAATCCTGAGGCTTGCAGATATGCTGGGCATTCCTCACAGTCAGACTATGGCATTCGGAGACAGCATGAACGATGAGTCCATGCTGCGGGAATGTGAATACGGCGTTGCGATGCAAAACGGTTTGGATTATATAAAGGACATCTGCAAATTCGTAACCAGAGCGGACAATAACCATGATGGAATTGCCGACTTCCTGGAAGAATTTGTGCTTTAATTTTCTTTTATTATGAAAGCAGGGTTTTTATGGTCGGCGAAACTTGTAATGCGGAAATGAGTTTTTCTGCATCATCAGTTTTTCCACCTGAAATTCCTGCTTCTTTTGTTTTAACCGCACGGATCAAAATGTTTTTAGGCGTGTGCTCCATGTCTATGAATTCCAAAAGCTGAACGGAATATCCCTGTTTTTCAAGAAATTCTGCCCTGAGGGCGTCAGTGACAAGTGCAGAGAATCTTTCCTTTATGATGCCGTATTTTAAAAGCGGACGGAAAACTTCCTCTGCCTTGTTTTTGTCTGTCTGCTGGTTTATTTCATGCTGACAGCATGGAACGCTCAGAATTGCCGTTGAACCGTGCTTTACGGCATAGTCCAGGGCGTAGTCAGTTGCTGTATCGCAGGCATGAAGGGTAATCATGATGTCCGGGGCATTTTTGTGGGAATATTTTTCAATGTTTCCAATGGCAAAGTTAAGCCCTTTCAGTCCAAGTTCACCGGTAATTTTATTGCACCAGTCAATTACTTCTTTCTTCAAATCCAGTCCGGTAATTTCTACGTCAATTTTTTTTATTTCTGTAAGGAAATAATGTACTGCAAAAGTAAGGTAAGATTTTCCGCAGCCAAAATCAGCGATCCTGAGAGGCCTGTCCTGAACTTTCTTCATGACTTCCGGCAGAATGTCATTTAGAAATTCAAGGAACCGGTTTATCTGGCGGAATTTGTCATATTTTGAATTTATAACCCGGCCTTCCGGAGTCATAACGCCAAGAAGAACAAGGAACGGTACGGCTTTTCCTTCCTGAATCAGATAATTTTTTTTGCGGTTCCAGGTTATGTTCTGAACTTTCGGCGTCGAATCGATTTTTTTTACCAGTCTGGTCTTCTCACCTTTTTTGTTTCCGAGAATCGTAATTTCTTCGCTTTCCGTGCGGATCACGCAGTTTTTGAAAGTGGTGCCGGCGTGCTTTTCAATAAAGTCATTCAGTTCCTGCTCGCTTTTCTGTTCGTGAAAAGCCTGTTTCTGTGTAAACAGCTCGGTCATGTAGCTTGTACTGTTTGAATTGTTTGCCGCCCTGATTTTTATGCGCTGATATGGGCGTCCGAGAATTTCTTCGATATTTTTTACTGGTTTTGAAAGGGTTACAGAAATAATCATAGCACTTTCAGAGTATACCAAACTAAAAAAAATTGATATATTTAAAGTTATGGGTAAATGTATCGTATTTGTAAACCAGAAAGGTGGAGTTGGTAAAACAACTTCTTGTATCAATATCGGCGCTTATATTGCTTTGGCCGGTAAAAAAGTTCTTCTGGTAGATTTTGACTCACAGGGGAATATGTCCAGCGGTGTCGGGGTTTCAAAAGACAAGCCGACTATTTACGAGTTGATTGCAGGACAGGTTTCTGCTGACGAGGCCATTAAGCACACTTCAGTCAAAGGATTGGACGCAATCAGTGCTTCCATTGATTTGTCTGGTGCGGCAATAGAACTTGTTGAGCAGGAAAACCGCGAGTTCTTCCTTAAAAAAGTCCTTGATCCTCTGAAACTTGTTTATGATTACATTTTGATCGACTGTCCGCCGTCACTCGGACTTCTTACTTTGAACGGTCTTGCCGCCGCAGATTCCGTTCTTGTTCCGATGCAGTGCGAATATTTTGCGCTTGAAGGTATTACCCTTCTCTTGAAATCAGTAAATAAAGTTCAGGCAAGCATAAATCCAAATCTTGTAATCGGTGGAATTTTCTTCACCATGTATGATTCCAGAACCCGTCTTGCACAGGATGTTGTCATGCAGGTAAAGACATACTTCAAGGATGTTGTTTACAACACAATCATTCCTCGAAATGTACGCCTTTCCGAAGCGCCTTCACGAGGACTTCCGATCTGCAATTATGATCCTCAGTGTACTGGTGCAAAAAGTTATGCAAAACTTGCAGAGGAGATTATAAATCGTGGCTAAGAAAGGTGGTTTAGGTTTAGGTCTTGGACTTGATGCTCTTATGGGCGGAAGTGCCGCTGCAAAAGCAGAAATTCAGGAATCTACGAAAGGTGCATCTGAAAATAAGGTTGAGACTCCTGCAAATCTTCCGTCAGAGATTGAAGTTGATGAAAACGGCGGTCTTTGGATTGATCCTGCTTTGCTTGTTCCGAACCCAAAGCAGCCACGTACAGAATTTGATTCAAAGGCACTTGAGGAGCTCTGCGACTCAATAAAAGAGCACGGTATTGTTCAGCCTATCATCATTGAGAAAGCTGATGAAGGCTCGAATTTTTACATTATTGCCGGTGAGCGCCGAACCCGCGCCGCAAAGATGGCTGGCCTTACAAAGGTTCCTGTGCAGATCCGCAAATACGACGAAATTAAAAAACTTGAAGTTGCGCTCATCGAAAATATCCAGCGCGCCGACCTGAACCCGATTGACGAGGCAAAGGCTTACTATAACCTTATGCAGATGGGCGATCTTAAGCATGAGGAAGTTGCCCAGCGGGTTGGAAAGAACCGTACCACCGTAACAAATGCACTCCGGCTTTTAAAGCTTCCTGAGGACATGCAGAAGTCTTTGATTGACGGTCAGATCACAGCAGGACACGCCCGTGCGCTCCTTTCTGTAACAAATCCCAGCGATCAGCATGTGCTGTTCGGTAAGATTGTCGGCAGCGGACTTAACGTAAGACAGGCGGAGTCCCTTGCGCAGGATTACAATAACGGCGGAAGAGCTGCCGGTGAGAAGACAAAGAAAAAGAAAGCAGAAAAGAAAGACCCTGATGTAGAATCAATCGAGCAGAAGTTCATGGAAATATTCGGAACGAAGGTTGTTCTTAAGGGATCGATAGATAAAGGTACAATCCAGATAGACTATTACAGCCGTCAGGATTTGGACAGGTTGTACAACGTAATCGTAAAAGAATAAAAAAGAAAAACTGCCGTATCCGCCGGCAGCTTTTTTATATTCCAGTTATATTGCCATGTAGAGTATCTGCATTTTTCGCTGCAACTGTTTTCTTCGGGTTTCCATTTGAGAAATTCGAACGGCAAACTGTGAACTTACAAAGTTATGACTTTTTTCATATTCCTTGTACTGTTTAATCATAGCATTTAGCGAAGCTAAATCTTCCATCATTTTGATAAATTCTAACATAAACCCTCCTTTCGGCAATTCCTTGACAGGCTCACCGGATAAACTCTACTTAGAATTTACACATTAAACAATAAAAAAACAAGGAAAGAAAATCAATTTGGGCAAATTTTTAAATTTTTTAAAATTTTTCCTATACTGTCGTGGATTACAAGGTTTGCATCCCTGTCTGAGCTGGTTTCAGATTTGTTCAGGAGCACAAGATTTTTGCCTGAAAAATATCTTATCAAACCTGCCGCAGGATATACTACCAGGGAAGTTCCTCCTATTATGAGCGTATCTGCCTTGCTTATTGCCTTAATTGCGCCTTCAACGACATTATCGTTCAGACTTTCTTCGTAAAGGACTACATCCGGTTTTATAAGACCAGAGCACTTTTTGCAGTGCGGCAGGGTGTCCGGGGAAGATTTACTTTTTTCTATATATTCAATGTCGTACTCTTCGCCGCAGTTCATGCAGTAGTTCCGGAGGGTGCTTCCGTGCAGTTCGAATACTTTTTTGCTTCCTGCCTTCTGGTGAAGTCCGTCAATGTTTTGTGTAACAACCGCAGAAAGTTTGCCTGCTGCCTCCATTTCTGCAAGGGCGATGTGGGCGGCATTGGGTTTTGCATCCTTGATAATGAGTTTAGCCCGGTAAAAACGGTAAAACTCCTTTGGATCATGGTCAAAAAAACTTCTGCTTATGATGGTTTCCGGCGGGTAGTTCCATTGCTGGTTATAAAGGCCGTCCTGGCTTCTGAAGTCAGGAATTCCGCTTTCAGTAGAAACTCCTGCTCCTCCAAAAAACACAATGTCAGAAGACTCATCGTAAATTCTCTGCAATTCTGCAATCTGTTCCTCAAAAGTCATTTTTCCTCCAATTCAATTATATGGTAATAATTGTTTTTAAGAATTTAAAGTTTTAGTGTTAATTGACCGTTAATATATGTGAAAAATTTTGATTAAATACTATTTGTCTGCTAGAATAGGAATATTACAAAATCGGAGACAATTATGATCAGAAATCGTATTCTTAAAGTATTTTTTTTGTTTTTTGCAGCATCAATTGCTTTTGCTCACGGTGCAAAAGATGTTGAGGAGCAGAATGTAG
>JAFPCT010000144.1 GCA_017390125.1 Treponema sp. | reverse complement strand
TGTTTCCAAAAGACTTGATTACTGTCTTGAGGGCCCATTCCTTGTCTTCCTTTACTTTCTTTGCAAGGTCTACTTTCTCGCCCTTTACCATTACGTAATTCTTTGCCTTGAGAACCCAGATGTGGTTTTTTGCAAGAGGTGTAAGAGCGCTTACTGCCATCTTGAGTGACATTTCTTTTATTCCGACCTTTGCGCCGAAGTTGATAGTAAGAGTGTCGTTGTCAACCTTGCGGATAACGCCTACGCCCCAGGCACGATGGTATACGAAACTCTTAACGTCAAAAGCAATGTGTTTTTCAAAGTCGTTGATTGCTTCGAATACGTTTCGGAAATTCTGAGAAAGGTTTGATGAGCGGATATAGTCTTCCAGGTGGCTGTGTCCTTCGAATTTTCCGCGGTAGCAGTCAACCAGTTCTTTGCGTGCCCAGATGTCCTTCTGGTCAATGGCAAGGATTTCCTTGAGAAGGCTGATGGCTACATCCCACTTTTTGTTGTCCTTGTACCATGTGTAAAGTTCCTGAAGAAGGATAGCTGTCTTGTCCTCTCCAAGTGTTTTTGCGATCTTTCGCTTTACAAGCTGGAAGAAGTCGATTTCCTGAGGGATGAGCTGAACGAGTTTTGTCCAGATTTCCTTTACGGCATTGATGTTTCCGGCTGTAACAAAGCGGAGGATGGCCTTCTTGTAATATTCTGTGGCGTTTTCAATGTCGCCTGCAGTCTCATAGTGCTCTGCAAGGGCCTTTGCGAGCTCTGCTTCCTCAAAGTCGATTTTTACGATCTGAGCGTAAAGTTCCCAAACTTTGTCGCTTCCGTCCGCACGGTAAAATTCTGCAAGGGTTCTGAGGGCGAATTTATTGTTAGGGTCGTCTTCAAGAATGCTTGTACACAAGTATTCTACTACTGATTCCTTGTGGTTCTTCTGGAAAATGTCTACAAGGGTCACAAGAGGAGTGTTGTCGAGAGTTCCTTTCTGCAGCGAGATGATGCCACTGATGTAAAGCGCGATGATGCTGTCCTTTGAATGCGAAAGCTGCTCCTCGCAGATGGAATACAGTTCGTCAATGCAGTTTTCTTCTCGTGCTTTCTCAACAATGCCGGCAAGCTCTACAATTTTTTCTTTTGTGTAGTTTCCGATCGCAGCCCGTGTCCATGTTTCTTCCTTAAGCATGTCCTGAACTGTCTTAATTAATTCTTCAGCCATAAAAAACCCCTTTGGTTATATTAAACTCATGCCCTTTTTTTCCGTTTACTTGACGTAATGGTTGTATACGTCAGTATCCAGAATTTTTATTTTAAGCAGAATCTCGTTGATGAGCTGCGTGTCATTTATTGACTGGCAGTAATCAATGAGCCAAAAATACTTGTAAATCAAGCGTGGTACCTGCAGTGAAGTTGAGCGGGACGGATCCTTGTGCTCGTTCTCCATTGCATATATCTCCTGCTTTAATTTGCCGACTTCCTGTGAGCGCATCGTTCTTTTTATTGTAAAGACACCCCATAGCACTCCGTATACGGGTATCCATGCCTTCAGGTATTCGCCTGAAAAGCCTTTTTTCTCCGTTTTTTCGATAAGGCATTTGATCAGCTCTGAATCCATGAACTCAAGCTCAATGCTCTTGCAGTCTATGAAGAATGCCTCACGGAACAGTACTTTCGCAGCCTTGTCTTCACCGCACAACGCATAGCAGTCTGCCAGATCTGCCATTACCGAAGCCTGTCCGCCATGAAGGGAATTTGCTTCCGAAAGACACATCTTCGCGTTGTCGAATTCTCCCAGTTTCTTGTAGCAGAGACCTGTCTTGCGCAGGATGTCTGCTTTCTGAACCGGTGACTTTTCGTCCAGAAGGAGTGAGAAGTTCTGCAATGCCAGAGAAAAGATGCCCCTGCATATTGCATAGTATGCCGGCTGATAGATTTTTCTCTGCGACTTAAGGTAGTACAGAAAGTTTTTCCATTCGACCAGCAGGCTTTCACCCTTTTCCGAGTATTCGCTAAGTTTTGCCAGCCTGTTTACTGGAGTAATCCAGCGGTTGCAGCAGTCCGAAGTGAACACTAATTCCGACGAATCAAGTGAATATTCAAATGTTTCCAGCAGAATCTTTTGAGCTTGGATAAAATTCCCGGCTTCAATGAATGAGAGGGCGTCTTTCAATCCTTTTTCTGTTTGAATATCCATATGCGGTAAGATTGATTATGTCAGATTGATTTTTTTTAGTCAATGAATTGGCGAGAATTTTGTTAAAAATGGGGTAAAGTTTATACTAGGATTTGAATAATCTGTCAATATATTTTTAAAAATTATTTTTTAAATAAACAAAACTCTTCCTGAATGTACATTTACAATAAGGGGTTCATCTGCTATTATTGAAGAAATATGAAAAATATAATGCTTGCGCCGTCTTTGCTGAGCGCTGACTTTTCGGATTTAAAATCTGCCCTTCAGACTGTTGAACAGAACGGGGGCAGCGTAGTTCACATAGACGTTATGGACGGAATCTTCGTTCCTCAGATTTCCTACGGGCAGCCTGTGGTTCAGAGCCTGCGTCCTCATTCAAAACTGCCTTTTGACGTTCACCTTATGGTTGAGAAACCTGAGAATCAGGTTGATTCATTTGCGGAGGCAGGCGCCGACTGGATTACATTTCATCATGAGGCGTGCGTTCATTCCCACCGCCTTATCCAGCGCATTCATTCGCTCGGAAAAAAAGCAGGAATATCGATTGTTCCTTCTACACCTGTTCAGGCTGTCTCTGAGCTTCTCGAATACGTTGACCTTGTTCTTATAATGACTGTGAACCCGGGATTCGGAGGTCAGAAACTGATCCCGTCCTGCGTACGGAAAATTCAGGAGCTTGCTGAAATCCGAAGGGAGAGGAACCTTGATTTCCTTATCTCTGTTGACGGCGGCGTTAATGGGCAGACTTTGGATTCTGTTCTTGCTGCCGGACCGGACGTCGTTGTTTCCGGTTCCGCATTCTTTTCCGGCAAACTGAACTGGAAGAATTCTTAAGGGAGATTATTCGCCATGAATTTTTTGAAGAAGTTTTTTGTATCCTGCATGATTTTCTCAGCTGCGGCAAACGGCATTTATGCCCAGAGTTCCGGTCAAAATCCGGCAGTAACTGCTTTCGTGCAGGGGGCAAAGGCTTTCAGTTCCGGAGAGTGGACTTCTTCAATTTTCCTTCTCAGAAAAGCCGTGTCATATCCTGAAAATTTCAATGCGGATACATGGTATATGCTTATAACGGCAGAAATGTATGCCGGTGAATACAAGAATGCTTTCCAGGACTGCGAGACCTATACTCAGAATTTCCCGGAAAGTCCTTATGATTCCTACGTGCTCTATCACCGTGGAAGGGCTCTCTTCTGTATGGGCGAATATGAAAAGTCTGTGCTGGTGCTCAGCGATTTCTGTCACCAGTATCCTGACCATGAGATGTATCCTTCTGCCTTATACTGGATCGCGGAGTCTTTCTTTGCGGCCTACAACTACGAGGATGCGGAAATCCTCTATACGGCGGTGGTAAACGATTATCCGGATGACGCAAAGGCCGATTCTGCCCAGTACCGTCTTGAGACTATAAAGCAGGCTGCCCGGGAAGAAAAACTTCTGTATCTTCTCAAGGAAACAGGAGAGGAATACCTTGCCGCGAAGGAAGAGTATGAGCGCCAGCTCAAGCTTTCCGGTATAGACACTACCAGTGATGCCCGCAGGCGCATACTTGACCTGCAGAGGAAAAATGCTGACAACGAACGGCGTATTCTTGAGCTTGAACATGAAATTGCCTTGCTTCAGGAAAAACTTGGCGATGAGGTTGCCAAAAACTCTGACGTAAAGCGTGAGACAACTTTCCTTCTGAAAGATCTGAAGCGAAAGGCTGCTGAAACTCAGAAGCTCCTTGACGAAAAGGAAAGGGGAGGAATGTAAATGAATGCTGCTCTTAAAAAATTATTCTGCTTTGCTGTAGGTTCGGCTTTGCTTTTTCCGCTTTTTGGTGAGGACAAGGCTTCTCAAAAGGCTCAGCAGAAGGCTGTGAGAAAGGTTCAGAGAATGAAGGTCGTTGAGGTTATTGAGGACGAAGGCGCCTTTCAGGCAAGAAACCTGACTTTTACAGTCGGCAAAATGAAATATGCCCTTAAAGGCGGGCTGGGATCTTATCAGCTTTCCGTTTTAGACGAAAAAGGCGTTGCCGTTCCGATTCTTGCGGGACAGGATGAATTCACTTCCTCCTTTTATGACGTAAAGGTCGGAAAGAAAATTTACCGGCTGAATGATTCAGCCATAACTGTAACTGGCTCGCGAAAAGGTGAGCTTGGCGGACAGATGGTTTTTACAGTTCCTAAAAAAGTCCGGGTTTTCGTAAAGTATGAAAAAGTTGATACTAAAGGCGTCCTTGATGCCGAGGTGATAAAATTTACTGCAACGCTTCTTAACCGCGGCAACAAGACTGAAACTTTTGCCCTTAAAAGCGTTCTTGATACAGTTCTGGGAGAAAAAAACGGAACTCATTTTTCAACGGCAGAAGATTCTTTCCTCAAGAAAGAAAGAAGCTACAGAAATCTTGATGAAGTGAAATGGTTCCTTTCTTCTGACGGAAATACCAGCGTTCAGTTCCTTTTGAACGGTGCCAATGTAACCAAGCCGGAAATTGTGGTTGTAAGCAACAAGGATTTTCTTTCCCTTCCTGCATGGGAGCCTCAGGTCAGTGCCGACAGGAATTTTGACTCTGTGCTTTCTTACAACAACTCAGCCCTGTGCATCATATGGCCGGAAGTAACTCTTGAGCCGGAAAAACAGGCTTCCTTTGTATATTATATGGCAGTTGCTTCTGACGGTGCGGCTTCTGACGGCGAAAAATTTATCACATGGTATGAAAACGGACATGAGAAGCTTGATGTAGATGATAAATATTCGGTTAAGAAATTCGAAGAGCCTTTTCAGGAAGCCTTGAAAAAATATGAGGCCGGCCAGTACAAGGAAGCCTATGATATTGTAATGGAACTCTGGAAGAATCCTGAGCAGCGCAACGAGCGACTTGCTGAGCTCAAGGAACTTATTGAGAAGAAGCTTAATCCTACTGAACTTGACCTTTTGAACGAGACCTACGGGGATTCTGACTATAATTATGAAGATGACATGCCGCCTGCCGGTCTTCCTGAACCGGAAGCTGAGGACGCTCCGAATGAAGTGCCGGAGGCTAACTTTGACATAAATTCAATTACTGCGGAACAGCTTAATCCTGATTATGTGCAGGGACTTATAGAGCGCATCAATTCTCTTGAGGCAGATGACTCTAAGATTGACAGAAATGAAATCCTTCGCCTTCATGCTGAGCTGGATGCAATTCTTGAAAAGCTGAGGCATCAATAAATGACCCGAGATGTTCTTGATGTGGCAAATGGTCTGATGATAAGACGCCAGTTTGATAAAGCCGTACGGCTTCTGGAAGGAAAGTCACAGACCTATGAGCACAATTTTGACTATTACCTCCTGCTGGCAACGGCAAACCTGTATCTTGGAAATACGGGTCAGGCGTCTGTTTATTTTCAGAAAGCAAGAAACATAAAGCTTACGGATAAAAACCTTCTTCTGGGACAGGCTGCGCTTTTCCTGCGCCGCGGCGATACAAGCCGTGCCCTTACTTATTACCTTGAGATTCTGGAAAATGACCCGGGAAATAAAATTGCCACCGAAGCAATGGATTTTATCCGTTATAAGGGTGATTTCAATACAATCTGCCGCTGGGTGGATACAGGCAGAATTGAGCAGTTCTATCCTCCTTTGGGCGTAAACATTTACCGGGTTGCGGGAATCGTTTTTCCGGTGGTTGCCTGTCTGCTTGGTGTCGTGATGGCTTTTTCCGTTATGGGAAAAAATCGTCCGGTTTCGGAAAAAAGGGCGGACCTGTCTTCTCTGGTGCTGTCTGTTTCTGAGCGGCAGAATCTGCAGGAAAGGGATATGTCTCCCGGCTCTTTTGCCTACATCCTTACTGCCGGCCAGATAAATGATTCTTACGAAAAGGCTCAGATGTATTTTCAGAATTACCGGGATAATATGGCTCAGGTTGAGATTAACCGTATCTTGAATTCAAATGCTTCTGTTTTTGTAAAGCAGAAGATGAATCTGCTTATGGGATATCTTGAGGAGCCTGGGTTTGACACAATTAAGGATTCTCCGACCTACAAGCAGGTTCAGGGAGAAAGCCGGCTGTACCTTGACTGCTGGGTCGCATGGTCGGGACGCATTTCAAATGTGCGCCAGACGGAGACTCAGTACAGCTGTGACCTGCTGGTCGGGTATGACAACATGTCTACTCTTGAAGGAATTGTTCCGGTGCACTTTTCTGTGGTTCCTATAATTGAAAATGAAAAGCCGGTGAAGATTCTTGGAAAGATAAAGTCTGTTGACGGAAAATTAAGTCTTGAAGGAAGAGCTGTTTATCAGAGCGTAAAATAAGCGGAAAAATTGCGGAAAAAGCGTGAAGACTGCAGTTTTCATGCACTTATCGGCAATATATATGTAGAAGAAAAATAGAGTATATATTTGGAGAAAAAAATGGCAGATGTTTCTAGTAACATGAATGAAAAGTTGAAGGCTCTTGAGGCAGCCCGCGTGCAGATAGAAAAGCAGTTCGGTCAGAATTCGCTTATGCGCCTTGGAAATCAGAATAACGGAGAAGGGGTGGACGTAATTCCTTCCGGCTCAATACTTCTTGATGAAGCTTTAGGTATCGGCGGTTATCCTCGCGGACGAATTATTGAAATGTACGGACCGGAAAGTTCCGGTAAGACAACGCTTGCGCTTCATGCCATTGCGGAGGCGCAGAAATTGGGCGGTATTGCTGCTTTCGTTGATGCTGAGCACGCCCTTGATCCTGTTTACGCAAAGAATCTTGGCGTTGATATAGACAACCTTTGGGTAAGCCAGCCGGACAGCGGTGAGCAGGCCCTTGAGATTACGGAGCACCTTGTACGTTCCGGTGCTGTTGATATCGTTGTAGTGGACTCTGTAGCAGCCCTTACTCCTCAGAAAGAAATTGAAGGGGAGATGGGAGATGCCGTTATGGGCATGCAGGCTCGCCTTATGAGCCAGGCTTTGCGAAAACTTACCGCAATCATCGGAAAATCAAACTGTATCGTAATTTTCATCAACCAGATTCGTATGAAAATCGGCGTTATGTTCGGAAATCCTGAGACGACAACCGGCGGACAGGCTCTTAAATTCTATACTTCTGTCCGTCTTGAAATCCGCCGCATTGAATCAATTGACGGAAAGGGCGACGAGGATGCAGTGGGCAACCGTGTGCGTGTAAAAATCGTAAAGAATAAGGTTGCCGCCCCGTTCAGAAAAACAGAGCTCGACATTTATTTTGGAAAGGGTATTTCCCGCTGCGCGAGCCTTTTGGATTCTGCCGTAAAGCACGGACTTATCGACAAGAAGGGAGCCTGGTTTACACAGGGTGATATAAAGGTGGGGCAGGGACATGAAAATGCCGTCGCTTTCCTTGAGAATAACAAGGAATTTGCGGACAACATTGAAAAGCAGCTTCAGGCAATGCTTTTCCCTAACCTTGTGCTCCGTGACAAGGAAGGCAATCCAATAAAAAAAGAAGAAAAGGAAACAAAGAAAAAGGCTAAGGCTGAGTCTGTCTCTGCAGAAACAACCGAAATTCCTTCTCAGGAAGGTCTTTTCTGATATGATTCCGGTTCTGCTCGGTCTGGGCTCCAACAGGGAGTACAAAGGATTTTCTTCAATAGAGCTGCTTGCTTCCGCCTGCCGGGAGCTCGGCGGCATCATTGCGGAGCCTGTTATTTCTTCTGTATATGAGTCCAAGGCCATGTATGTAACGGAACAGGAAAATTTTTACAATATGGCTGTAAAAGGATTCGTGGAGGATTCCATGAGTCCTTTCAGGTTTTTAAAGTTGATCAATGAGATAGAAGCGGCTCACGGACGGGACCGCAGCAAAGAAACCCGTTTCGGTCCCCGTCCCCTTGATATTGATATAGAAGAATTCGGTTCGCAGACTATAAATTCTGCAGAGCTGGTCATTCCCCATCCGCGCATAAAAGAAAGGGAATTTGTTTTGATTCCTGCACTTGAGATTTTGAACGAATCTGCCGATTCTAAAGTATGGGAAACTTTAAATTTTTATTTAAAATCCCTTTCACCGCAGGGCGTAAAAAAATGTCCTGATACTACGCAGCTTCTCTTTAAAAAGCTGTATGAAGGCGGATGCTATGGAAACAAAACTTGCTGATTCAAATTATGGGACTGCTACGGCTGAAAAAGATGATGCGGAAGAAATCAAACGCAAATTTATAGCCGGGGAATTTGAAGGTCCTCTTGACCTGCTCTGGTTTTTGATTCACAAGAGCGAGATAAACATCTATGACATTCCTATTGCCGAAATAACAGAGCAGTATCTTGAATATCTTGATTACGCGACTCAGACAGACCTTGCAGATCTGAGCGAATTTTACAAATGGGCGGCAATGCTCCTGAATATGAAGAGCAAGATGCTTCTCCCGATTGAAATCAATTATGAAGACGACGAGTACGAGGATCCTAGGTCCGAGCTTGTTGAAAAACTTATTGAATATCAGAAGTTCAAGAAATTGACTGCTCTTATGGAAGAAAAAGAGGATAATTCTGACTGGAACTTTGAGCGGAGCAAAATTCAGAGGACTTTGCCTTTTGAAGAGCGCTCTGATGACTGGGAAGAGATTGATACATGGGAACTTCTGCATCAGATGCAGAAACTGTTCAAGACTATGGTCAGTCAGTATTCAAATGAAAAAATCCTCAATATGTACGAGGAAATTTCTGTAAATGAAAAGATTACCCTGATGAACGAGCTCTTTGAGAAGAACAATGAGTGCATGTTTTCGGATCTGATCACAAGGGCGGGCAATACGATGGACATTGTATGTGCCTTTATGGCGATTCTTGAAGCTGTTAAGTTCAGGATGATAAAAATTATGCAGAATAAAGTTTTCGGAGATATAAAGATCGTCAAGCGTCTTGATTCGAATGAAAGCTTTGAAAATTTTGAAATTACGATTGACCGCGTAGAAAATGGCGGCAGCGGAAATACAGAAGATAAAGAATAAAACGGTGGAATATTATGGAATTAGAAAAAGAGACGGCTCTTGTTGAGACCGTGCTGTTTTTGGAAAGCGAGCCGGTTGCAGAAAAGCAGATTTCGAACATCGCTCAGATTTCTGAAGAAGTAGTAAAAGTTTGCATTGAGAACCTGCAGGAAAAATACAAGGCTGAAAATTCCGGCATAGAGCTTGCAATGATTACCGGAGGATGGACACTCATCCCTAAAGGTGAATTCTGGGACGTGCTCCGTGAGCGCTATGGAGAAAAGAATTCAGGCCGGCTTTCAAAGTCTGCCCTGGAGACGCTTTCGATAATTGCATATTCTCAGCCGATTACACGAAGCGAAATTGAAAAAATACGCGGTGTGAGCGCGGACAACATGATCCGTCAGCTTATTGAGCGCAGCCTTATAAAAGAAGTGGGCAGAAAAGATGTTCCGGGGCGTCCGATACAGTTTGGCACGACAAAGGAATTTTTGAAGTTCTTCCACTTGAACAGTATTTCGGAACTGCCTAAACTTGATGAAGATGAAGAACAGAGGTTTGAACTTGCCCGATAACGAAAACAAAAATGAAATGAGGCTCCAGGTTTTTCTTGCCCACAGCGGAGTTGCAAGCCGCCGTGCGTCGGAAAAAATTATAGAGGCAGGCAGGGTTACGGTTAACGGCTCTGTTGTTACTGAGCTTGGAACAAAAGTTTCTCCGGATGATGAAATCTGTGTGGACGGAAAAATAATAAAGCCGGAGGAGCAGAAGCGTTATGTGCTTTTGAATAAACCGGCCGGATACGTCTGCTCTCTTGCTGACGAAAAAGATCGTCCTATTGCCGCAGATCTTCTTAAGGATTCATATTCTGAAAGGCTTTATAATATCGGTCGTCTGGATATGTTCAGCCAGGGACTGATTATTTTTACGAACGACGGAAGCTTTGCCGCGACTCTTTCTCATCCATCTGCGGAGCTGGAAAAGGAGTATGTGGTTGACTCTTCCATGCCGCTTCCGCGTACGCTCTGCGAAGAGTTTGAGAAAGGAATCCGGGTTGACGGCGTTTTCTACAAATGCAAGTCGGCCCATGAGCTTAATGCCCGCAAGATAAAGATTGTGCTTGTGGAAGGAAAAAACCGGGAGATCCGAAACGTATTCGCTTCCAAGGAAATCGGCATAAAACGGCTTACCCGCGTGCGCATCGGAAACGTGGAGCTCAAGGATTTGAAGCCGGGTGAATTCCGTGACCTTACGCCTGCGGAAGTGCAGGGACTTTTGAAGCTCTGCAGAAAAACTGAAAAAATCTAATTTAATACAGAGGAAAAAAACATGATTATTGCTATGGACGGACCTGCCGGAACAGGAAAAAGTACGATTGCTTCAATCATCGCAAAGAAATTGAACATTACGTATTTGAACAGCGGAAGTTTTTACCGCGCGCTTACTCTCGCTCTTCTTGACGCGGGAACAGATCTTACTGATGAAACTGCCGTCGTTGAATTCTGTAAAAAGCAGAAGCTTGATTACAACAAGTCGCGTCTTGTCCTGAACGGTACGGATGTTGAGGATCATCTTCACGACGACCGGGTAAGCAAAAATGTTGCCCAGATTTCTGCAATCGTGCCTGTTCGTCATCTGGTGAATGACCGCATGCAGGAGCTTACGAAGAGCATTGACATCGTATGCGAAGGCCGTGACATGACTACGGTTGTATTCCCTCAGGCAGAACACAAGTTCTATCTTGATGCTTCACTGGACGTGCAGGCTCAGCGCCGCTTTGATCAGGGTGTAAGCAGCATGACTCTTGAGGAAATAAAAGAGGCTATCCGAAAACGTGATGAAATCGACAGAAATAAGGCTGAGGGAGCGTTGAAGCGTGCCCCTGATGCGTTTTACGTTGATACCTCTAACTTGACCATAGAGCAGGTTTGTGAAATAATATTAAATAAAATCAATAAACAAGGGTTCAACATGGAAGAAATGGAAGTGGAAAAGGAAGAAGCTCAGAACTCCAAGAGCGCTATCCAGACACAATTAGAAGAGTCTCTGAACAATCTCAGCAATCCGGCAGAAGGACAGATCGTAGAAGGTGAAGTAATTTCAGTTTCTGAAGATTATGTTTTCCTTGACGTAGGCTGTAAGTCAGAGGGTAGACTCC
>JAFPCT010000143.1 GCA_017390125.1 Treponema sp. | reverse complement strand
GGAACTTCTTCTCTCCGCCGCAAAAATGAGTTGTCTTCCGTACACACAGGAACGGTGTCAGCCAGCGGAGAGCAGGCTTCCCACGATTTTCAGGTCATGCTGGAAACTGCTCCTTCCCCTGAACAGACGCTGCAGGAACATCTGCTTGAGCAGCTTTCGATTACCGGTTCCTCTCCGGAAGAAACGGAGCTCTGTGAGAAGCTGATTCAGAATCTTGATCAAAACGGTTTTCATATTTTTGCTCCGGCAGTTTACCTGGACAAAAATAATCCTCTTCACACAATGAAATTTCTGGAAAAATGCCTTTCAAAAATACAGCATTTTGACCCGCCTGGAATTTGCGTTGAGAACGTAAGCCAAAGCCTTTTTCTTCAGGCTTCGCTGCGTCCGGATTCACCGGAGCTTGTGCTTTTTATTCTGGACGGTCATCTGGATTTTATAAATCCGCCGGTTCCGGAGAAAGTCCGCAGGAAGATACTTGATTTTCTGGAAGAACGGGAAAAACTTTCCTTTCAGGATTCAGATGAACCGCTCATTCAGAAAAATCAGGTCACTGTCTCAAAGGTTCAGGAAGCAATAGATTTCATAAAAACCCTGAATCCATATCCTGCCAGGGAATATGGTTTTTCTTCGTCAAATTATGTGCGCCCGGATGTTTATGTAACGCTGAATTACGGTTCTCTTGAAAAAGAGGATCTGGAAAAAGGTTTGGTTGCGGACGGTGAGAATTCATATTTCCGCATTCTTCCTGCAAATGACATTCTGCCTGTAGTTCAGGTTGCTCCGGATTTTAAAAGCGCTGCATCTGCCGGTGAAAAAGATTCCGGCGCAAAGCAGTTTGTCCGCGGTCAGGTTCAGGCGGCAGAATCTTTTCTTGACACTCTGAATTTCAGGAATCAGGTTATAATCAGCGCCTGCTCTCATCTTGTGCAGAAGCAGAAAGATTTTTTTGAAAAAGGTCCGGGAAATCTGAAGCCCCTTACCCAGCGTCAGTTTGCGGAAACAATAGGAATTCATGAGTCTACGGTTTCCCGTATCGCCGACAGCAAATTTCTTCACTGTGAATGGGGGACGTTTCCGCTCAAGTATTTTTTCACTACGGCAATCCACAAAAAAATTACCATGGACGATGTTTCTGCCGGCGACACCCGCACGGAAGTTTCGACAGATACCGTTATGCTTGAAATTGAAAAAATCCTTTCGTCCCAGAAACCCGGCGAAAAGCGTCTTTCCGACCAGAAAATTGCCGACATGCTTTCCGAAAAGGGCTATCAGATTGCACGCCGTACAGTCGCAAAATACCGTTCCCGCCTGAACATTGCCTCCAGCTATTCCCGGTAAGCTCCGGAGAGAAAAAATCTGAAATTTCTTGCGCTATTTTCAATTCTTAAACTTGCTAATAAAACGGTGTTTTAGTATAGTAAATCGTATGCCTAAAAAGAAACTTACAGTTCTTGATTTACTGGACTTGGATTTACCGGGACATGATTCTCTTGAACTCACCTGTATTGCCGGCAGGCGCGGGCTTCCCCGTGCAATAAGCATTCCGGATGTTAATCGTCCTGGACTGGCGCTTTCAGGGTTCTACGAGTCTTTTGCATTTGAACGTGTTCAGCTTTTTGGTCGCGGTGAAACGGCATATCTTCAGAAACTTCATAACGAAAATAATACGGAAACAATAAAACAGCTTTTCAGTTATAAAATTCCATGCTGTGTTTTTTCAAGCCAGCGTGAGCCTACTCCGGAATTCTTTTCCTATGCAGAAAAATCCTGCTGTCCTATCCTTCAGACTTCACTTGATTCAACAGATTTTTCCAGCCGTCTTCTCCGGGTTTTCTCTTCCATTTTTTCACCTAAAAAGACGCTTCACGGCGTTCTCGTAGAAGTTTATGGTGTCGGCATCCTGCTTACCGGTCATTCCGGTGTAGGAAAAAGTGAAACTGCCCTTGAGCTTGTAGAACGCGGACACCGTCTGGTTGCAGATGATGTTGTTGACGTAAGATGTGTAAACGGTAATATTGTTGAAGGGCAGGGTGCGAATTCCCTTATTGCACACCACATGGAGATCCGTGGTCTCGGAATCATTAATATTTCAAAACTCTACGGAGTCGGTGCCATCCGCGACCAGAAGGAAATTCAGCTTGTAGTTCGTCTGGAAGAATGGGATTCAAACAAATCCTATGACCGTCTTGGCGTTGATCAGCAGGACATGGAAATCCTCGGGGTAAAGGTTCCTGCAATTGATATTCCTGTTCGTCCGGGACGAAACCTCCCGATCATCATTGAGGCGGCAGCCATGAACGAACGTCTTAAAACCATGGGTTACAATTCGGCGCGGGACTTCAACCAGAATGTCCTCAAGTGGATTGAAAACGGGGAAGCTCAGAGGGCTTTCTCTGGAAATGAAGATCGATACTAAAAATATACAAAAAAAGGAACTGAATTATGACTGAAAAACTTCTTACTGTAAAAAATCGAGCCGGAATTCATGCTCGCCCAGCTGCAATTATTGCGCAGACCGCCAACAAATTTGAATGTGAGGTGTCTCTTTCAAGGGACGATACCACAATCAATGCAAAATCCATCATGGGTGTAATTACAATGGCTGCGGGATACAACACCGTGCTCACTCTTCACACTGACGGTCCGGATGAAAAGGAAGCTGCTGAAGCAATCGTTGCATTGTTTGATTCAAAATTCGAAGAAGAATAATCAGGTGCTGCCATGAGACAGATTACAGACAGACAGAAAGAAGTTTTGACTTTTATTTCAGAATTCACAGAAGAGAATGTATATCCTCCGACTGTGCGCGAGATAAGTGAGCATTTTGGAATTTCTCTCCGTGCCGTTCAGGATCATATCGCTGCCCTTCAGAAAAAAGGTTATTTAACAACAGAACAGAAGCGCTCTCGTTCTATCCGCGTGCTTGTTGACGAGCGCAAAAAACAGGACGCTCTGTATGTTGGAAAAGTTCCTCTCCTTGGTACTGTTGCCGCAGGAAAACCTCTTCTCTGCGAAGAAAACCTTGACGGTTATGTAAACCTTACGGAACCGTTCATCCGTCCTGGAAAAAGTTATTTTGCTCTCCGTGTCCGCGGTACAAGCATGATAGATGCCGGTATTCTGGAAGGAGATCTTGCAGTTGTCGAGCAGGCAAACACAGCTTTGGACGGTCAGATTGTCGTTGCGGTTCTTGATGAGGCAATTACCCTCAAAAGGTATTACAAAGAAACTTCAAGAGTTCGTCTTCAGCCGGAAAATCCTACGATGCAGCCTATCTACTGTCAGGACGTTCGCATCGTCGGAATCCTTTCAAATATAGTCAGAACATACTAAATGGCAGCTTCTGTTTATCTGTTCACCGGTCCGGAGCTTGGAGAACAGAATGATGCGGTACAAAAAATAAAGACATCCCTCAAAAAGCAGTTCGGCGAAACAGAAGAATATCTTTTTTATGCAAACGAAAGCTCTTCCGCAGAATTTCTTGCTGTCCTTCAGAATGAGTCTCTTTTTGCCTCGGCAACATGCGTAGTCGTTAAAAATGCGGATTCAATCAAAAAAAAGGACGAGGTGGCTCAGGTTGTAAGCTGGATAGAATCATCTTCCTCAGACACAAACGTACTCATCTTACAGTCAGACGAAATTTCCGTAGATTCAAAAATCGAAAAAGCCGTTCCCCCTGCAAATAAAAAAGTTTTCTGGGAAATGTTCGAAAGCGATAAAATTGCGTGGATAAAATCATTCTTCCAGAAAAACGGATTTTCCATAACCGATGACGCCCTTCAGCTCATCCTGGATATGATTGAGAACAATACCGCAAGCCTTAAGGCTGAATGCTCGCGTTTTTTCATACTCTTCCCACAAGGGCATTCAGTTTCCGCAGATGATGTTGACGCAGTCCTTTCCCACAGCCGTGAGGAAAACGCATTCTCGCTTTTTGCAGAAATGGCGTCCCCTTCTGGTTCTCCCCAGGAAAGACTTGAAAAGTCCCTGGAAATTCTTCAGAAAATCCGCCTCTCAAAAGAAAATTCTTCCGTGATGATAATTGCGGGCCTTACGTCCTGTTTCCGAAAGCTTTCCCTCTGGCATAAAATTAAGTCCGAAGGCAAGACAGACGACTTCAACTTGAAGATAAACGGTTTTTCCAGCAAAAAGATGAGAAACCAGTATTTCTCGGCATCAAAGATATGGACTTCCGGGCAGACTGTGGCAATCCTTGCACTTTTAGGCTCTCTGGACATAAACATCCGCTCTTCCGGCAGCCTGATGGAGGACGTTTTCCTTCAGAAAGTTTTATACGAGATTATAATTAAAAAAGGTGCTCAGAGCGCTGTATATGAATCTTAGTCGGCCAGTCCGTTCAGTGTGGCTTTCAAGGTTTTAAGCTCTTCGTCAGTAAGTGTAACGCCTTTGCCCATTTTCTGATGTTCCGGAGCCCAGCTCCTCAGGTCGTATTTTGCAGGTCTTCCGCCCCAGCTTACTTTGTTAAGCTCCAGGGTCCAGCCTGTTTTGCTGGTTGAAAGAACAGCGATTTTTTCCGTGATTTCAAATGAAAAATCATCAGCCATAGCAATCCTCCGCCCAATAAATGAGTCTGTTTTATGATTATATTTTAATCCAAGTATAAATTAAATCAAATTAAATCCCTTTTAATTTCCCTTTGTTTTTTTGATTTTTTTTTACATACCTGAGTTTTTGTTCTATTGATGATTGGTTTTTTTTGCAGTAGAATTATTGTAATTCAAAACGGAGGTCGATATTTTGAAAAAAAGTAGAATTGCTTTTTTGTGCGCGGCAGCCATTCCGGTTGTTTTTGCATCCTGCGCATCAAAGCCAAAGGTAGAAACACCTGCCCCTCAGCCACAGGCAGAATCTCCTGTTGAAAATGAGACTGTTCAGGAAGAAGAGCAGCCTGTTGTAGTTGAGCAGAACAACGAAGAAGATGAAGAGGCTAAACGAAAGGCAGCAGAAGATGCACGCAATGCCGCTCTTGATTTGTACAAGAAAGCTCTGGAAGCAAAGGCAAAAATCGATGAGAACGGTTTTGCTCCTTACAGCCAGTCAGAATACGACAGCGGAAGCAGTTCTCTTGCAGAATTTGAAAACCAGAAGGATTCCGATTTGAGCGGAGAAGAGCTCCTTAAGCTTGCGGAAGATGCTGAAGGAAAGTTCAGAAACGTTCTTCAGAAAGCTTACAAACAGCTTGCAAAAGAAGCCCGGGCAAAAGCATTTGCCGCAAAGAAAGATGCTGATTCTGTAAAGGCCGGAGCCGCTGCAAAAGAACCGTACAATAAGGCCGTTGAAGAATTCAAAGCCGGCGATACAAATTACGCAATGCAGAATCCTGAGTCAGCGCTCAACCACTACATTGCCGCAGAGACTCAGTTCAAGACACTTTACAGCTCAGTTTCAGAACGCCGTGCACAGGCTCAGAAGGCCATTGACGAGGCAAGAGCAAAGGTAGAGGCTGCAGAAAACTATGCCCTTAATGCCGACCAGGAAAAACCTCTTGAAGAAGCGGTTGAAGGTATCGAGGCAGAAGATGCAGTTCTGCTTGAGGAAGATGAATATGCAGCCCCAGAAACACTGGAAGCTGATATCCCTGAACAGATTGAAGAAACTGATTCTTCTGAAGAGGAGGCCGAATAATGAAAAAAGCCGTTCTTTTTGCACTTGCTTTTGTTGCAGCTGCTTCAGTTTATGCGGTCAGCTACAAGAACAACACATATCAGAAATTAGCAGACGAATACAATAAAAAGGCTCAGGTCGCTTTTGACGCAGGTCAGTACGACGATGCCGTTGAATATTCAAAGAAAGCTGCAGAAAACGCAGAGCTTTCCCGCGCCTACATCGACATGATGATGGCACGCTACAATGCAGACAAGCAGATGAAGCTTGCTCAGAACAGACTTACCTGGGCAGAAAGCATTCATGCGGACAAGACTTTCCCTATGGCATATTCTGCCGCAAAGGAATCTTTTGAAAACGCTCAGACTGCCTACAACAAGGAAGATTTTGCCGCTGCCATTGATTACGCAAAGCAGTCTCTGGCTTCGCTTGACGGCGTTTATGAAGTAGCTCCTCTTCCGGAATTTTATATCGTCCGCCCGTGGGCAGAAACAAAGGACTGTTACTGGAATATTTCCGGCCGTCCTTACGTTTACAACAATCCTCTGCTTTGGGAAAACTTGTACCAGGCAAACAAAAACGCCATGCCAAAGCCGGAAGATCCTAACCTCATCAAACCGGGAATGAAAATGAAGATTCCTAGTCTTACAGGTGAGTACCGGGAAGGCGTTTACAGTCCTTCAAAGAAATACGAAGCTTACGGCTCTTCAAAAGAGTAGTTGCAAAGGCGCAGGTAAAATCCTGCGCTTTTTTTTTGACATATCTTTTTTTCGGAATTATGATAAGGATAGTAAAAAATCATTATTTAAAAATATACACTTTTTTTCAGGAGGCTATATATGGCAATAATTGCAATTTCAAGACAGGTTGCGTCCCTTGGTGACGAAATTTCAAAGGCAATCTCAGAAAGAACAGGGTAT
Source organism: Treponema sp. (assembly GCA_017390125.1). Taxonomy (GTDB): domain Bacteria; phylum Spirochaetota; class Spirochaetia; order Treponematales; family Treponemataceae; genus Treponema_D. The sequence goes on along the minus strand of JAFPCT010000143.1, from coordinate 1,845 downwards.
AAATTCGTTACTCGTCATGATTTGGAAAAACGAATCGTAGACTATGGTTTCCCTGCAGAAAAACTCAAGAAGTATGACGAAAAGAAACCTGGTTTTTTCGCTTCCCTTGTAAAATACCGTGATGAATATCTCAACTATCTTCAGACAGCCGTATTAGACGCCGCTTCGGAAGGAGACTGCATCCTCATCGGCCGCGGCTCTTGCCTCATCCTGGAAAGCCTGCCGAACCTCATCTCCCTCAGGTTTGTGGCAAACGACGAGATTCGAATGAAGCGTCTTATGAAGGAGTTTGACTGGAACGAAAAACAGGCGCTTCAGCGAATAACAGAAAGCGACAACAACCGCAGAGGATTTCATAAGAGTTTTTTCAATGCGGAAATAGATGACCCGTCACATTTCCTTATGGTCCTGAATACAGGAATCCTTGATGAGAACATGGCGGCATCAGCAATTGCCCAGATAAAGGACTCTGTTATAACTCCTGAAAAAGAGGAAGCTGGAAAAGCCCGGCTTGATGAGCTTATAAAATGCCAGCATCTTGTAAACAAATTGATTTTTGAATACAAGCTGAACATAGAATTTCTTCGTGCCGTAATCGACGGAAAGAATCTTATCCTTCAGGGAGTGGCAGATTCTTCTGTTCTTGTAGAAAGGGCTTTGAAAATAAGTGCCGTTGAGCTTCCGGAGTACAACGTCACTTCCTCGATCAGTGTGGTTCAGGATTTTAAAGCAAGATTTTAGTAAGAATTGACTTTTATGAGGGAAAAGGAAATACTGAAACTACTATGAAAACTTCAAACAAATTTACATTGGCAAGAGTTCTTTTTGCACCATTCTTTTTTATTCTTTATTTCGTGCCTGTCTGGCTCGGTAATCCGCTGGTTGCAAAAATTTCGGCTATTGTAATGATTCCTTTGCTGGCTGTCGCTCAGCTTACAGACTACTGGGACGGACATTATGCCCGCAAGAGCAATGAAGTAAGTGATTTCGGCAAACTGTTTGATCCATTCGCAGACGTAATGCTCAACCTTACGCTTTTTATATGTGCGCAGGCATCCGTAACTGGAGAAGGCTATATGCCGATTGCTCTGTTCATCCTCATCCTTTACCGCGAATTTTCAATGAATTTTCTCCGCATGGTAGCCGTTTCAAAAGGAACAGCTATCGCTGCACGAAAAGGCGGAAAATTCAAGACAGTATTCTATATTTCCTCAGGTTTCATAATGCTCGCCCTTGAGTCCCTTCATCGTCTGGGACTTTCAGAACAGATTTCATCTTATGAGCCCCTGATTCGCACGATACTTGTCGTTATGTTCGTAATCTGCGTTCTCCTCAGTTATCTTTCATTTTCAGATTACATCATTACATTTTCAAAACTTTTCTCTTCAAAAGAATCCTGATCGTTTTTTTTATGCGGGCGAAACCCGTCCGCAAACCGGCTGTTCAGGGCTACTCTCACGGTCGGTGCCTCAGTACCTTCGGCACGCGCTCCGCGCCCCTTGCCATCCGGCGCAGGCTGATTCCTATGAATATAACCAGTTTGCTTTTCGCCGGCGTCCGCGGGTCAGGAAGCGCGTCTAACCATGTATTTAGAAAATAATTTATTTTCTTGCAATACCAATAGATACAAGGAAAAGTGATAAAAATATAAAAAAAATGAAATTTACGATTGACACTTTTTTCAAGTGAGTATATATTCTTTATCACCGTCGCACGACAGTACGGCGGTTCAGCAAGTTGTTTGACAGTTTAGGGAAGGAAAGAAAGACGAAACAAAAAGGTTTGTACCGGTCGTGAGGTCAAAAGGATCAGGCGACTAGAAATAAGCTAACCTTAGGTAATCTT
>JAFPCT010000142.1 GCA_017390125.1 Treponema sp. | reverse complement strand
TTTGTATAATTTTTTTTAAATCGTGGATAATACAAGTTTTGTATGCAGTGCAAAAGGATTTTTCTATTGGTCCCCCTCTTCCGGCTTTAAACCAAGAATCCTGCATGGGTTTTTGAATGCAATAAGCTCGATTTCTTCAGAAGAAAGAGGAAGGCTCAAAAAACGTTCTTTTTCCTTAACAGGCTCCACATAGGAAAATCAGAGCCGAAAAGAACGTATTCCGCGCCGTATATGCGTATGTATTCAGATTTTTTCAGGGGAAAAAGACATGACCGGACATATAGTTCATTTGACTGCCTTGAAAGCTGTGTCGAGACCAGAAATCAAATCATCAGCGTCCTCAATACCGATTGAAAGAGGGATTGTATTAGGCTCGATTCCCTGATCAAGAAGCTCTGCCTCAGTGAGCTGAGAATGAGTTGTGCTTGCCGTATGAATTACCAGAGACTTTACGTCCTTTCGGGAAATACTTTTTGTACAATGCATGGAAGGGAGAAAGTGTTGAGCCTGTATCACTGGTTCGCTTATCCATGAATACTTTCCGCTCTTCTTCCACTCAAATCTTCCGGAATCAACTATTACGCCGCCGATTGTCTTTGACGCAACAATATGCTCGATTATAGGCTGAACCTATAAACAAAGCATCTACTTCTTCAGTTTTCTGTTTAATTTTACCGCAAAATGAGTGCCCAGCCCCTGGAGAACCTGCACAAGGACTACCAGAAGAACTACAGCGGCAATCATTACAAGCGTCTTGTAGCGGTAATATCCGTAGTTGATGGCAATTTTACCCAGACCGCCGCCGCCAATAATTCCGCTCATTGCCGTATAGCCAAGGATTGTGGTAGTGGCAATAGTAAGGTTTGAAAGAAGAGACGGTACGCTCTCTGGCACAAGAACTTTTACTACAATCTGAAGTGGCGAAGCTCCAAGGCTCTGAGCCATCTCAATTGTATTTGGATTTACTTCCCGAATGCTCGCCTCAACAAGACGGGCAACAAAAGGAAATGCCGCAATGACAAGAGGAACTACAGTCGGAAATGTTCCCACAACCGTTCTGCAGATAAGCCGTGTAAGAGGAAACACAAGGATCATAAGAATAAGGAACGGAACTGACCTGAGAATGTTTATCACAAGATTAAGCCCTTTCATAAAGGCCTTCGGAAGAGGCTTTATTCCCCTTTCCTCGCCGGTAACAAGAATGACTCCAAGAGGAAGCCCTGTTATCGATGCGAAAAATGTTGCAAGCAGAGTAACATATACAGTCTCCCAGGTAGAAATCAAAAACTGACTGCGAATTATCTCAATAGCTTCAAGAGCCTTTTCAGTGTCAAAAATATTTGCAAACATTACAGAACCTCCACCGTTATATCAGTTACGCTCTTAAAGAATGAAATGGCCTGCTCCATGTCTTCCCTTGAAGAATAGCTCAGGAACATCGCGCCGAAAGCCTTTTCCCCCACAGATTTTGTCTGCGCATATGCAATGTTGGAGAGAATGCCTTTTTCCGAAGCGAGCTGAGAAACCAAAGGCCTGTTGGCAGCCTCCGCACCGTTGAAAACCACACGCACAGTATTGGGATTCTTTTTCGCAAGAGCAAAAACATCTTCCCCCTGGGAGCCGGCAACACCAGCATCATTTTCAGGGAAAACAAGTTTTTTTGCAGCCTCTGATTTAGGATGAGAAAAAATTTCCTGAACGCTGCCGGTTTCCACAACAGAACCGTGCTCCAGGATTGCAACTTTGTTACAGATTTTTTCAACAACGCTCATCTGATGAGTAATAACCACTACTGTAATTTTAAGCTCGCGGTTAATTTTCTGGATAAGCTCAAGAATTGAATTGGTTGTAAGGGGATCAAGGGCGCTTGTAGCCTCATCGCACAAAAGCACCTTAGGACTTGAAGCAAGAGCCCTGGCAATCGCAACACGCTGCTGCTGACCGCCGGAAAGCTGAGAAGGATAGGCAAAAGCCTTGTCCTTAAGTCCTACCAGCTCAAGAAGCTCAAGGGCTCGCTTTTCTGCCCCGGCCTTCTTTACGCCGGCAAGCTCCAGCGGAAAGCACACGTTCTTAAGGCAGTTCCGCTGGCTCAGAAGATTGAAACTTTGGAAAATCATTGTAATCTTACGGCGCATACGTCGCAAATCTTTTTCAGAAATTTCTGAAAGATCAGTTCCGTCAATCCGCACAGTACCGCTGGTAGGCTTTTCAAGCATATTTATAGAACGAACCAGGGTGCTTTTTCCGGCTCCAGACATTCCGATGATTCCGAAAATGTCTCCGTCTTCAATCTGAAGGGAAACGTTCTTCAAGGAATTGACCGGGCCCCCTTCTGTGTAAAATGTTTTCGAAAGTTTCTCTATTTCAATCATATAAGACTATCTTACTCAACCTTTTTCAAGCCTGCAAGACTCTTTGTTTTTCCCGGGTATACACCGAACGGTTCAACATGGATTCCTGCGGCAGAAACAATGTGAGTTCCATTTTCTTTATTGAAATCTTCAAGATATGGAAGGTGCTGGAAGTAGTTTGCGTCAATCTCACCGCTATCAACAACATTGTTAGGCTGAACGTAGTCATTGAATTCAACAATCTTAAGATTTACGCCTTTTTCTGCAAGAATCTTCTTTGCGACGGCAAGGATTTCTGCATGAGGATTAGGAGTAGCTGCAATGGAAACAGTCTTGCCCTTGATTGCGTTGTAATCAACAGAAGGATCGTAGCCGTCACCTGCATTCTCAACAACAGAAATTACAGCACCGCCATAGTTGTTTGCAATGAAATCTTTTACAGCCTTGCTCTTTACAGCTGCAATCAAAGCCTTGATTTCCGGCTTGTTTTCATTTCCGGCTTTTACACCAATGATATTAACGTATACAGAAGAAGATCCTTCTACAAGAACCGCATCCTTAGTAGGATTCAAACCTGCGCCCAAAGCGTAGTTTGCATTGATCAAAGCAAAATCTACGTCCCGGAGAACGCTAGGAAGCTGAGCAGCTTCTACTTCGCTGAACTTGATTCCGTTCGGATTGTCCTTTACATCAAGCGGTGTTGCTGTAATTCCCTTGCCTTCCTTAAGAGTAATGTATCCGCCTGCCTCAAGAAGCAGAAGTGCACGAGCTTCATTAGTCGTATCGTTAGGAATCGCAATAGTTACAGGCTTAGCCTTCTTTTCCTTTTTAGCCTTAGGTTCTTTCGCACTCAAAGAACCAGCAATGCTCAAAGCCGCCAAAGACGCAATCAAAACCTTTGTTATTTTTTTCATAATTCTACCTCTCGTTTTGTTATAGATTTTAGTTATGGAGATACTAGCTCATTTAAAGCTTTGTTTCCAATACATATTTTGTATGTTCAGTTATAGATTATACCTATAACTAAACATATTTTCATTAGTTTTTTGTTTTAAATTCAGTTTTTGACCATTTTACCGATAATATATTATAATAGTGTGGATTTTTGACTTTATGAGAGAAAAGTTCAAATCAATTTCGATATCTATATTTCTCTGCATGCTTGCAGCCTGCCTTTCTTCCTGCAAGAAATCAGATACAGCGGGAAGTCCCAGGCTTTATATCGCTCCGCTTTTTACATGGTGCGAAACAAACGAAAGCAGCACATACAATGACATTGTCGGACAGAAGGACAAGTTCGTTCCTCTCACAGACATGTCTACAAAGAACATACAGCACCTTTTCAAGGACGACGGAACCGGCGGTCTCAGCGGACATTACCTTTGGATCCGGGTTGACTTTGAAATTCCGGAAGAACTGAAACACAAATCCCTGGGGCTGAACATACCTTACCTTCGAATGGCTCAGCGCACATACGTCAACGGCTGCTTCATCGGTTCAAAAGGAAGTTTCCCTCCAAAAGAGCGGTCTGCTCTTTATTCCGCTCATTATTCTGTAATTCCGGAGAACATCCTGAATCATGAAGGAAACAACGTTCTTCTCATAAAAATCTGGCATCACGGACAGAGCGGAATTTCAAAGAATTCATTCATCGGCACAACTCAGGATGCATACATATCTTCAGAAATAACAACATTCTTCAACTGCCGCATCTACGGTATTTTCGAAGGCGTACTGGTAATTTCTGCAATATTCTTCCTTTTTATGGCGATTGCATTCGGAAACAACGGCGCATACCGCTTCTTTGCTTTCCTTAACGGCACAACCTTCATATTCATTATACCGTTCTGGGCAGACGTTTTTCCGTGGTACAACTTCATCGACATAAAGTACCACAATTTCATAAAATTCACCCTCTGCACGGGTCTGGAGGCAACTTTCTACCTGCTTTCGTTCTTCATCGCAGAATTTCTGGAATTCAAGCAGCCGCGGCAGATAAAAGGACTGCGGCTCCTGCTCCTTATTCTTTCTGAAATATTCCTGATCCGGGCTAAAAACTACGATCAGCTCATGGCTCTTTCAGTTCCGATGATTCTCATGCTTATAGTGCACATTTCATTTGGAATTGCATTCTGGCTCATAACCCTTATCAAACGACAGAATCTCCGCAAATCCCTCACCCTGATTTCATACTTCATACCAGTGCTGTTGGGAAGTCTTACGGACATTACGATGCGAAAGCTTTTCCCGAACGTCGTATTCCCGTTCTTCATACTTTTCTCATGGCACGGAACTATTCTTGTATTCGTATTCATTCTGGCAAGACAAACGCTCATAATGTTCCGAACAAACTTAAGGCAGACGGAGGAGCTCAAGTTACTGAACGATCACCTTGAGGACAAGGTACGGGAAAGAACCCATGAGCTTGAAGGCGCAAACTACGAGCTTTCTCTCCTTAACGAGCGCCTTGAAAAAGAAAAGTTCCGCACGGACATGGATCTGGAAATGGCCTCAATCATCCAGAGAAAATTCTTTCCGCAGACTAACAAGAACTTCAATGGATGGCAGATTGCGATTCTCTATGAGCCGCTGGCAAAAGTTTCCGGAGACTTGTACGACTACTACAACTACAACGAAATTCTGAACGGAGTTTCCCTTTTCGACGTATCGGGCCACGGTATTTCCGCCAGCCTTATTACGATGCTTTCAAAAAACATCATCTCCCACACTTTCCAGAAAGGCTTCCGCCAGTCTGAACCGGTTGAAAAGATGCTGTACAAGATAAATTCTCAGATAATCCGCGAAAAAGACAACATTGACAACTACCTTACGGGAATTCTCTGCCGTTTCAGCGATTTTGACAAGGATGACGCATGCAGAGTTGACCTTGGAAATGCCGGACACCCTTATCCGCTGCACTTCAATGCGGCAACAAAGGAAGTTGCAGAAATCACGGAAGAAAAGGGACAGCTTCATTACGGAGCTATCGGTATGAAGGGAATGGACGTTTCTTATCCGGAAATGAACTTCTCGATGAAAGTGGATGATATTCTCGTACTCTACACTGACGGTGTTACGGAATCTACAAACAAGAATTCGGAGCAGTTCGGCCTTCAGCGGGTTAAAAATATAATTACTGCAAACTGCGAGAAAACTCCGAACGAAATTCTGAACATCCTTACATGGGAGCTGGCGCAGTTTACAGACGGCAAGCCTCTCGAAGACGACATTACGATGATCGTGCTGAAGCGTACCCCCTCGGACATTTCTATTGAAGAAGAAGCAGATGCTGACGAGGAAGATTTTGAGCCTACGGAAAACGTTCAGGATTATGAAGAGCTTGAGGAAATAGAAGAGCTGGAAGAAATAAAATAACATAAAGCAAAAAAAAGCCTGCGGCTGTGTAAAGCGCAGGCTTTTCTATTTTCATGACCAGGATCAGCTCAGAATCATCTTGTCGTTCATCTCTCCTGCAACACTGAACTTTGCAAGCAGATCTTCAACTTTAAGGTTTTTCTTTTCTTCGCCCCGGACGTCATATACAACTTTTCCGTCCATCATCATGATAAGACGATTTCCGTAACGGATAGCATCCTTCATGTTGTGGGTAACCATAAATGCAGTAAGGTTGTCGCGGCTTACAAATTCTTCTGTAAGCTCAAGAACCTTTTTTGCAGTCTTAGGGTCAAGGGCCGCCGTATGCTCATCAAGGAGCAGCAGCTTTGGTTTCTGCAGAGTTGACATAAGCAGAGTAAGCGCCTGTCTCTGTCCGCCGGAAAGAAGACCTACTTTTGCATTCATGCGTTTTTCAAGCCCCAGGTCAAGCAATGCAAGCTTCTGTCTGTATATTTCCTTTTCCTCTGCCTTTACATACCATGAAAGACCACGGCGCTTGCCGCGACGCATGGCCATGGCAAGATTCTCTTCAATGCTCATGCTTGCAGCAGTACCCAGCATAGGGTCCTGGAAAACACGGCCAAGATATTTTGCCCGCTCAAATTCCGGGCGGCCGGTCAGCTCAATGTCATCCAGAAAAATTGAACCTGAATCCGTGTAATGAACACCGGCAATAATGTTGAGCAGGGTTGATTTTCCGGCTCCGTTTCCGCCGATTACAGTAATGAAATCACCGTCCTCAATCTCAAGGTCAACCCCACGGATAGCCCTCTTTTCTGTTATGGTACCGGGATTAAAAGTCTTTGTTATATTAGTAAGCTTCAACATTTCATTTACTCCACGCCATTTTTAGAATTGCAAAGGGCCTCTTTATCATCGTCATGAGTCTTTACAGGAAGATGCCTTGTATTTTCCTCACGATCAAGACGCATTCCTGGAAGGACTTTACTTCTGCGGGCAATGTAATGTTTGATTTCCGGCACAGAAAGGGATGCCGCAACAATAAGGGCTGTAAGAAGTTTAAGGTCCGTTGATTTAAGGCCAAGCTGCAGAACTACAGCAATTACGATTCGGTAAATTATTGAACCCAAAACGGAAGAAAGCAGAACCCACCAGAATCCGAAGTGAGCGCCAAAAATTACCTCACCTATGATTATGCTGGCAAGCCCGATTACGATGGTACCGGTTCCCATTCCGATATCCGCATATCCCTGAGTCTGTGCTACAAGGGCACCGCTCATGGCAACCATTCCGTTTGAAATCATAAGGCCAAGAATTTTCATGGTATCAGTGTTTACGCCCATTGCCCGTACCATTCGTTCGTTGCTTCCTGTCGCCCTGATCGCACTGCCGATTTCCGTTCCGAAGAACCAGTACATGAGCGCGATTATTACAGCAACAACAACGATTCCGATGACAAGGGATACATGAGTTTTTGTGAGATGACCATGAAAAAGGTTTGATACCAGAGTCACGGCAGTAGGACTTCCCAGAAGAGGAGTGTTTGCTCTGCCCATGATTCTGATGTTGATAGAATAAAGCGCTATCTGAGTCAATATACTTGCAAGAAGGATATTTATCTTAAGTTTTGTATTCATGACACCAGTAGCAAGACCGCAGATATTTCCCATTATAAATGCAAACAGAAGCACCAGCAGGGGATTCATTGTAAAGCGGGTTATCAAAATTGCGCTAACCGCTCCCCCCGCTGCAAAACTTCCGTCAACAGTCATGTCAGCCACATTCAAAATTCTAAAAGTAAGATAAACTCCCAAGGTCATCAGTCCCCAGATTACGCCCTGAGCAACTGCGCCTTCCATTGCAAGTATGATTGCCATTTTTTAAGCTCCAGTAAAACGGGTATTATAAATTTTCAGGAATTGTAATTCCAAGTGCCTTTGCAGTCTCTTCGTTTACGTTGAGGTCAAACTTCTTGAGGTACTGAACAGGCATTTCGGCAGGTTTCTTTTCTCCCTTAAGAATCTGTACAGCCATCTCAGCTGTGAGCTTTCCAAGCTCATAGTAGTTGATTCCGTATGTTGCAAGACCGCCAGAAAGAACCATTCCTCCTTCTCCTACGATTGTAGGAATCTTGTTCTCATTTGCAACCTGAGCAACAGTAGCCATACCTGCGGCAATCATGTTGTCTGTCGGAGCATAGATTGCATCTACTTTTCCACAGAGACTTGTAACTACCTGCTGGATTTCATTTGAATTTGAAACAGTTGCCTCAACATAAGACAAACCAAGCTTGTCACATGCAGCTTTTGCAAGTGCAATCTGGAAATATGAGTTCTGTTCGCTTGAACAGAAAAGAAGACCGACTCTGCGAGCATTCGGAACAATCTTGCGGAGAAGGTCAATCTGAGCTTCACATGGAGTAAGGTCAGATGTTCCTGTTACATTTCCGCCAGGAGCAGTGTTTTTTTCCACAAGTTTTGCAGATTCCGGGTCAGTTACAGCAGAAACAAGGATCGGAATGTCTTTTGTAAGATTTGCAACAGCCTGAGCTGCGGGAGTTGCAATTGCGAAAATAAGGTCATCGCGGTCATTGATCAATTTTTCAGCGATTGTCACACAGTTTACCTGTTCCCCCTGTGCGTTCTGATAGTCAATCGTAATGTTCTTACCGTCTACATATCCGGCTTCCTTAAGCCCGTCCACAAAACCCTGATAGCTCTTGTCCAATGCAGGATGTTCTACAAGCTGAATGATACCAATCTTGAGTTTTTTTCCGTTAGAATCAGCAAGCTGATTTTTTCCGGTTCTTTTACATCCGGAAAGTGCAGTAACGGCAACGAGAGCCAGAACGGCAGGAATAATTTTTTTCATCACTAAGTCCTCCACCAATAATGAATAAAATGTTTCTATATTATAAAATGCTTATTTTAGGGGTGCAAGTAAAATATGGAAGAATATCTGTAACTTATCTAGTAATTATGGGTTTTTCTCTATAGAATCATGACTATGAAAAAATTTATATCGATTTTTGCCATCACACTTCTTTTTGCAGCTGCAGGCTGCAATTCCGTTCCTGAAATCCCGACGGACCTTTCCTACACTCAGCTTATTCAGATGGGACAGGATTCAATTGAATTCGCAAACTACAAGGCTGCAGAAGCATACTACCAGACTGCAATCCAGCGCTACGGTCTGAACATAAATTCATACATTGAATCGACATACGAACTGGGCCACCTGTACCTTACCTGTAAAAAATACGACAAGGCTGTGGCAAAATTTACAGAACTTCAGATGATTTACGAAGATTCAGAAGCAGGAAGCCTTCCTGCCTCGTTCAAAAAACTCACTGCAATCAACATGGAGCGCATTCCGGAAAAATACAGGTCGGCCGTTGCCCCTGAGACAGAAGAGTAATTATCTGCCCCGCCTGCCCTTGTCGTCAGGAGTGATGATTGCATCGATTGCAATTTCCTTTTCGGCGGCAAGCTTAAGCACAAGCTCCTTGGTGTATTTTCCGCTCATGCGAGGCTTCGGGTGCGGCTCTGCGTCGCCGATGAGTATCACTTTCTTCTGAGCTTCCGGATCCCACTTGTAAAATTCAAGAGATGCATACAGCGCCTCATAGACTGCCTCCGGAATGTCTCCCCCTTCAGTTCCTTTGATGACAAAGCCGTTCAGGTTTCCCTCGAAGTCCTTTATGCTGCGGGTAAAATCAAAGAACTTTACAGGAAGCCCCTTATAGCGGAAATTGTCCGGATAATCGCGGTAAAGCAGAAGTCCCAGCCGTACTGAATCAAAGCTTTTCAGGTCTTCGATAAGGCGAGGAACCCATTCCTTTCTGAGCTGCTCAATGTCATCAAGCATGCTTCCGGTCGCATCGACAGCAAATACAACGTCAACCTTCTGCTTCGGATTTATGGCGTCAATGGCAGACATTATGTCTTCTACAATTGTTTCCGGTCCTTTTGAGTATGTAAGAAAATCAGAAATTTCCCCGAATTTTTCAGAAGCAATCGGATTGTAGTCATCTGTAAGGATCGGTACCGGCTCAGGCTCTGGTTCCATTTCCGCTGGCTTTTCCTTATGGATGACCACCGGCGTGCCCAGATCAAACATGTAGGCATTGTCGTAATATTCTCCGCTGTAGTCTCCGTACTTTTTTTCAAATGAACGGACATTTATGAACGTTCCCCTGCCTATTGTCACAGCACCATGGCGCGACCATGGATAACCGTATTCCATCTTGTACGGGATGTATATGTGGAAAGCTTCGCCGAACTGCTCGTCCGGCTCCGGAGAAGAATCTATGAGACTGTATTTTGAATACTGGGAATCGAGAATTTTACCGTTCAAATAGCGAATTTCGTCGCCGTTAATCTCATTGTATTCAAGGGCACGGTAAGCATAGTTGTCCTCCTTGCCCTCAGGATCTTTTGTCGTCTCAACCAGCATGATTGACTCAACTCCGGGAATTTTCCTTACATAAAGATGATATCCGGAAACAGTGTCAAAACTTCCGTCTCCTTCAGGAACAAGGCGGATGTCCTGAGACTTGATGATCAGTCTGTTCTGAGCGGAAACGTAAAAAACAGAAATCAACGACATGTAAAAAACGGCAAAAACAATCTTTCTCATGGTTAAATTATCGGCATAAAAATCCTCAAAGTTATCCATAAAAAACAAATAATTAATTGAAAAAGCAAGCTTCCGTGGTGTATAATGAATTTATTGTGGCTGGAAATGAATTAGACAAAAATCAGGCGTTTACAGAAGTAAATATTTCTGAATTCTACGACATAGATGAAAATGCGACTGAACAGCAGAACGAAGGTATAATCATCCTCACTGCAAAAGAGGAGAAACTGTATAATCAGCTTCTTCCCCTTCTGGAGGAAGCTGTTCCTGACAGGGCATTTGCAATACAGCAGCGCATGCAAGATCTGCGCCGGCTCATTGCGGCAATAGCCCGTTTTCCTTCGCTTCTGGAGCGAAGCGACCTTCCTGGAGGAGTAAGAACTCCGGAGCTTCTTATAGACTCCCTCATCAAGCATCAGGACAAGGGAGACACAACCCTTCAGCTTCCTTCAAAGGCCATGCTGGGAAAAGCTTTCATGGTTTCAAAAATACATACATTCTCAACTCTTACTAAACTCAGCATAACAGTGCAGGCTCCTGTCGAGCTTACAAAAGCGCTTCAGCTTGAAACCATCACCATAATGTTCTCGCTTATGGCGGAAGACGTATACCTGAACCTTCTGCGGGACACAAGCCAGCCTATGGATTTCCGCCGTGGCTGGGCTCTTTCACTCCTTCTTATCTGGGAGCACCGTAACGACCAGACTGTTGAATCAATTGCGCCTGTATTGCAGACCGTTTGGGAAGCACGCCGTAAACTGGCTCCTGCATTCGGAACAATGATGGGAACAAGCGAGCTCATCATGATGTCCATGCAGATGGACGAACAGTGGATCCACTTCATTCAGGCAAAGCTGGAAGATCCGGAAGTAAAACAGGCTATGGAGGAATTCCTCTTTGGAATTTCCTATGAGCAGATAGAATTCCTTAAGGCAAAACTCAGGGAACAGGGAATCAGCGCAATCAACCGTGACGAAGTTTCTTCATTCCTTCAGGAACACGTAAAAGCTGATGCCGGACTTGACTACCGAGACTTCTACTCGCTGTACACTATCCGAAGGGATAATGCCCGCGCCAGGGAAAGAATGAAACTCCCGGGACCGCACAAAACTCTTGAAGACCACTTCATCCAGTATGTTACGGTTCAGAACAGAGAGACCCAGAGCAAGGACGTATTTGCAAAATGAGCAGGGCATTCAATTGAACTTTGAATGTCATGTTTTTATATAAAATCAAATTTTTTTAAGGAAACTGAATATGGTTATTTTAACTTTGAACTGCGGTTCTTCGTCTGCCAAATATCAGGTGTATGACTGGGATAACAAAGAAGTAATGGCAAACGGTGTAGTTGAGCGAATCGGTATTGACGGCTCATGCATCAAGCACAAGGCAAAGGGAAAGGAAACGGAAATCGAAAGCCCTTGTCCTACTCACAAAGAAGCAATCGAGCTTATCATAAAGGAAATCACTGACCCGGAAGTCGGCGTTATCAAATCAATGGACGAAATCGGAGCCGTAGGACACCGCGTACTTCATGGTGGCGAAAAATTCACAAAATCAGTCCTCATTACGCCGGAAGTTCTTGACGGTTTCCGCGAAGTAATCGACCTGGGACCGCTCCACATGCCTGCAAACATCATGGGTATTGAAGCAGCTCAGAAAGTAATGCCTGGCGTTCCTCATTCTGCAATCATGGATACAGCATGGCACCAGACAATGCCGGAAGAAACTTTCCAGTATGCAATTCCACGGGAATGGTATGAAAAATATGCCGCACGCCGATACGGTTTCCACGGAACAAGTTTCCTTTACACTGCAAAACGCGCAGCAGTTCTCCTGGGCAAAAAACCGGAAGAGACAAACCTCATCATCTGTCATATCGGAAACGGTTCATCAATGTGCGCTGTAAAGAACGGTGTCTGCTACGACACAACAATGGGTATCACTCCGCTTGAAGGCCTTGTAATGGGAACTCGCTCAGGTGACCTTGACCCAGCCCTTCCTTTCTACATCATGAGAAAAACCGGCATGTCTGCTGATGAAATGGACAAAGCATTGAACAAGAAGTGCGGATGTCTCGGTATCACAGGAAAATATTCTGACCGCCGCGACATTGAGATTGATGCAGCAAAAGGCGACAAACTCTGCCAGCTTTCAATCGAAATGGAAGCCCTCCGCATCAAAAAATACATCGGTGCATTCATGGCCGAGCTCGGACATGTAGATGCAATCGTATGGACAGCAGGTGTAGGCGAACGCGGTTCTATCACAAGATTCAAGGCTTGTTCAGGACTTGAAAACTACGGCATCAAGATTGACGCTCAGCGCAATGAATGGAGCTTCACAGGAAACGCAGAGACATTCATTCACGCAGATGATTCAAAAACAAAGATTTTCGTAATTCCTACAGACGAAGAGCTTGTAATGACAGAAGACGCATACGCCCTTATGAAGGGAACTTATGACGTTCATACAAAATTTACATACAGCTTCCAGAGCCCTGACTACGTAAACAAGGCTCGGGCAGAAGGACTTAAGAAGGATCTGGTAAAACGCCCTAACCTTGAAAAAGTTCTTGCAAAACCTGCAAAATAAAATAAGCTGAGATTACAGGAAGCCGGGCTGAATCATGCAGTCCGGCTTTTTTTTCAATTTTAAAATTTTATTTGCAGATTTTTAAATTCTTCACAGTTATATATAGTGATGAAGAATGAAAATATAAAGCCTAATGCACGGGAACTGGCACTGGAACACGGGATTTCCTTTCCTTCTGATGATGAGCTTATAATGATGATTTTGGGAACCGGCAGCCGGGAACTTCCGGTTGAAATTCTTGCAAAAAAGGTCGCGGACGTTCTGGACATTTCAGATGATGAGAGCACCGTGAAAAACCTTCTTTCAATAAAAGGCATGGGCAAAGGAAAGGCTCTTGCTGTTGCCGCCGCAATAGAGCTTGGCAGAAGACGGTATCGTTACAAGGAAGCCGTAATAAGAACGCCTACGGACATAATTCCGTTCATCAGAAACTACTCCATGAGCCAGAAAGAACATTTCATATGCATAACCTTGAACGGCGCGAACGAAATAATGAAAATCAAGGTCGTTTCCATAGGGACCGTAAACCGCACTCTGGTTCATCCCCGGGAAATATATTCAGACGTAATAAAAGAAAAGGCGGCCGCTGTAATCGTAAGCCACAATCACCCTTCCGGAAACTGCAATCCTTCTGAAGCCGACATAAACGTAACCCAGACCCTTAAGACTGCGGCAGACATACTGGGAATCACTTTTCTGGACCACATAATATTTTCCCAGAACAGCTACTTCAGTTTTATGGAGCACGACATGATAAAAAATGAGGGGGCAAAAGCCAAAACTCTTTGCAAGTTACGCCGTCAGCAAGTATAATGCTTTCATGAACCTCAAGAAACCGTTTTTCGTGCTTTTCCTCTTATCTGCCCAGGCGCTCTTATCTTTTGCACAGATAGCACCTTTTTCTGACGATATGGTCGCAGAAGCGGATTCCAAAACGCCGATCGAAGAAAACCAGACGGCAATAATCCTGAGGACAGACAGACGGAAAGCCTCCGTTTACCTGAACGGAACGTACAAAGGCCTTACTCCCCTTGCTGTCACAAACCTGGCTCCCGGCAGTTACTTTCTCCGCATAGAAAAAAACGGCTTTGCTCCGGTGGAAAACTACATAACTGTTGAAACCGGGATATCCTCATCCTTTTACTTTGTTCTTGAATATTTGCACAACTAAACGTTATTCACTAAAATTAAGGCATGAAGCTTTACACGAAATCTCAGGTAATCATATACACTGTCGCAGGAGTCGTTCTTGCTGCCTCCCTTTCTACAGGACTTTCACTTTCACTGCTGAACAAGTCAGAACCGGAAAAAACTGCTGAAAAAACAGAAATTTCAGAAGCAGTACCGGAAGCAGCAGAAGAAGTTTTTGAATTTCAGAAAACAAACATCAGCACTGCAATTCCTGCAGCAAATGCCTCGGACTATACATTGGACGAAAAGCAGAACATAAGCGTATACGAAAAATGCAGCCCGGCTGTAGTGAACATAAATACTCAGGTAACCGGCGTAAACTGGTTCCTTGAGCCTATCGTACAGGACGGAGGAAGCGGCTCCGGCTCGATAATCGACAGAAGGGGCTACGTTCTTACGAACGTCCACGTCATAAAGGGAGCGACAAAGATTTATGTTTCCCTCTCAGACGGAACACAGTATGAGGCGCAGATTGTAGGCCAGGATGCAGACAGTGACCTTGCAGTAATCAAGTTCAATCCGCCGAAAGACACAGAGCTTCAGACCATCGCCTTCGGGGATTCTACAAAACTCAAGGTTGGACAGAAAGTAATTGCCATCGGAAATCCCTACGGTTTTGACAGGACTATGACAACCGGAATAATTTCTGCACTGGGACGTCCGCTTAAAGATTCAAGCACAAACAGAATCATACGAAACATGATTCAGACAGATACAGCGATTAACCCTGGAAATTCAGGTGGCCCGCTTCTGGATACGAACGGAAACATGATCGGAATCAATACAATGATTTATTCAAACAGCGGCTCAAGTGCAGGAATCGGATTTTCCGTTCCGGCAGAAACAGCTGTCAGGGTTGCCAGCGACCTTCTTAAATACGGCAAAGTACGCCGGGGAACTCTGGAACTTTCTGTAGTTCAGCTGAACAACACAATTGCTGAGTACGCCCGTCTGGACATAAACCGAGGTCTTCTTGTTTCCCGCACAACAAAGAACGGAAACGCAGAAAAAGCCGGCATCGTGCAGGGAACACAGGCCGTGCGCTACGGCTACTCTAATTCAATAATCTACCTTGGCGGCGACATCATTACCAAAATCGACAGCATTGAGATCGCAACAATAGCAGACTATTATTCAGCCCTGGAAAGCAAGCGCCCTGGAGACACCGTTACAGTAACCCTTCACCGGAACGGAAAGGACCGGGAAGTTAAAATAGTGCTTGCGGCACCGGCCGAAAAAGTAAATTCTCTGTAAATTCTTCACAGACGCCGAAAAGCCGCAGAAATAAAAAGAGTTGATATTAATTCCATTTGGTTTATAATGATGTCATGTAAAAAGGAGGCTTCTCCTTTTTGAAAAAATTAAAAAAGTGATAATTAAAATTGAAAAAGTTATTGAAATTTATTCTGGCGGCAGCTGGAATTTGCGGCATTCTGACTTCTTGTCAGAATTCAGTAGAGGAACGGAATTTCGTTATGAGCTACACTAAAAATACGCAGTATGCAGCATTAAAAGTTTCAGCAGATTCCGGTTCGTCATCAAGAAGCCTGTTCATATCAGATATTGATCATGCGATAGTTACTGTAAGCGGCTGTGACATAAAAGACAGCGAGGAGCCGCGCAGCAAACC
Source organism: Treponema sp. (assembly GCA_017390125.1). GTDB lineage: Bacteria > Spirochaetota > Spirochaetia > Treponematales > Treponemataceae > Treponema_D. Next base: position 4,396 of record JAFPCT010000142.1, on the reverse strand, counting down.
TATATCCGTAGCCGACGGAAAAAACGCAGAAAACGTCATAATCGAAAATGTTCCTGTAGGAAGAGATCGTATTGTTACCGTAAAGGCATACGACAAAAACGGCAATGAAATTTCCGGCTACAGGATGAGGGCCGTTACGGACATTACTGCAGGCGCCGGCAACTATGTTAACGTTACAAAAAAGACCACTGCATTCGGAAACGTCCTTTACGGCATAAAAGGCATATACAATTTTGAAGAGCTTGAAGCTGATGAGCGGATGAATTCAATCCGAAATGTAATTGACGACAGCATTTCTCCGTTCCTGTTCAACTCCTCAAAACTCATAGGCGAACTTCAGGGATTTTCATTTCCGTACAATGCGTCAAAAGAAGACTACCGCCTTAAGACAGGCTCAGTAACCTTCGATTACCTTCTTGCCCAGAAATTCAGCGTAAGCATAGACGATCCTCTTTCCACAGGACTTTCAGAGCTGTCAGCAGGAAACAATTTTTCCATCGACAATGTTGTTCCAGGAAACTGGGTCATCACCGTAAAGGATCAGGAAGGCAATGTCCTTGATAAAAGCGAAGTTCAGGTTGAAAGCGGAAAAGAAACAAAATTAAATCACATTGAGCACAACGGTGTAGCAATTCTTGTAAAGCAGGGACTGACAAAATCAAACAAAGAATGTTCTGCAGTTTACTACTGGAAACTGATGTACGACGATTCAGTTCCGGAAGCAGAACGGAAGGAAGTAAAATCACCATCATATCCCGGCAGCAGGATTGAGACTGTAATTTCAACCGCCGACAGCAATTTCTATATCCTTGACTTCAAGAAAGCCAGCAGCGTAATGCTCATCCTTAACAACGGCACTAAAGGGGATGATGGTAAATACACAGGAAACATGGAAGTCAACCAGAAGGGCGTCTACAACGTTCTTTCAACAGGACTGGAAGCCCTTACAAAAGTTTCTGAGGCACCAGGCCCGATTGACGGACTTAAGATTACTGAGAAGCATTTCAACAAGTGCTTTATTGATGACCCTGCGAACAAGCGTTTTGTAGTTCTCCTGAGCGAATCACTTTACGGCTCAAAACCTGGCTCTGTAAAAGCAGTGTTCAACAAAGGAATAAACGACCACGACGGCTCATACACCGGAACCCACTACACAATGACGCGAGATGCCAGCGGATTCTGGTACTGTTCCGTTCCATACAAAGACGTTCAGTCAACAAACCAGTGCGGTCAGCCTTCATACAATTTCAATGTAAACGGATCTATAAAAGAACCTCCGAAATTCGTTTCTGAAGGATACGTATACCAGAAATTCGACGGAAAAGAAGGCAAGAAAAAGTTCCTCTGCCTCATCTACAGCTCTCAGGACGAAAAAGAAATATGCAGCCGGCTTACCAAGGCTAAAAAATGCAAGAAAGTTTCTGATTTTGATCTTAATACAGAAGCAGGTCAGATGCAGATTTCAAACTTCAGGAAAGTTCCGGGCACAAAGAACCTATACCGATCGTTCCACCCGTACAACGACGACAAAAAAGATATAAGCGACACCAGCAAAATGCGCATGAAATATGTTGCGGAACTGGCTGACAAAGCCGGAATCAAGGCGGACATAAATCTTTCAGACGACAAGCAGAAAGATGCGACTTATTCCATGCCAAAATATTATCAGTCAATAATAGATAAGAATGCTGTCCTGTACATGACAGACTGCTCATACAGTGAATGTTACGTGAATTCAGACGGTGAAAAATTTGCAGGCGGAATAAAGAAAATCGTACAGTTCGTAAACAAAACTGAAGGTCCGTACCAGATTCACTGCGCAATCGGAACTGACCGTACCGGCGTTCTCTGTGCCGTTCTTGCAGGACTTTGCGGAGCAAGCTGGTCAGAAATTGAGGCGGACTACTGCAAATCCATTGAAATGGGAATCTACGAATATCGCGGACCAGGGGCGGTAAAATATGCCCTTCAGAATTTGCTCGGCGTAGATTTCATCGAAGAAGTTCCGGATCTCCAGAAGGCCCTTAAAGAAAAGCTTGTCCAAAAAGGCATTTCTTCATCTGACCTTGAGAAAATGATTTCCCGCCTGTAACGCTACAGGAGGCTCCGCCCCCTATAAATTTAATTTCTTTTGCATTACACTTTACCCATGCGAAAATTCGAAGTAGTTTCACCCTTTCAGCCGTCCGGTGACCAGGGACAGGCAATCGACAGGCTTTCCGAAGGCTTTTTGAGGGGCGACAAATACCAGACCCTGAAAGGCGTTACAGGCAGCGGAAAAACCTTTACCATGGCAAAGATAATCGAAAAGGTTCAGCGCCCGACTCTTATCATAAGCCACAACAAAACCCTTTCCGCCCAGCTTTTCCGGGAATTCAAGTCTTTCTTTCCGAACAATGCGGTTGAATACTTCGTCTCATACTACGACTACTACCAGCCAGAAGCCTATGTTCCGGCAAGGGATTTGTACATAGAAAAAGATGCCGCAATCAACAAGGAAATCGACCAGATGAAGATGGCGGCAACCTACAGCCTTATGGAGCGCCGTGACGTAATCGTAATCGCCACCGTTTCCTGTATCTACGGTCTTGGAATGCCTGAGCTGTACAAGTCCATGCGGATCCACATTGAAAAAGGCGAGGATCTGGACACCCACAAGCTGGCCCTTGAGCTTGCCCACGTGCAGTACACCCGGAACGACATGGTCCTTGACCGGGGAACGTTCCGCATAAAGGGCGACGTAATAGAAATTTATCCGCCCTACATGGAATTTGACGAAGCCTACAGAATCGAACTTGACTGGGATGAAGTCGTACGGATCCGAAGGTTCAACGTAGTAAGCGGCAAAATCACCGAAGAACTGGACGAAACTACGATTTATCCGGCAAAGAACTTTGTAATTCCCCAGGACCAGCTTACCACCGCCACAGACCGCATTCAGAAGGAACTGGAAGACCGCCTTGAAGTCCTGAACAGCCAGCACAAAATCCTTGAAGCCGAACGCCTTAAAACAAGGGTAACCTACGACATAGAGATGATGAAGGAAATGGGATACTGTTCCGGAATCGAAAACTATTCGGCACCAATCGCAGGCCGTGCCCCGGGAGAACCGCCGGCAACCCTGCTGCACTACTTCCCTTCGGATTTTCTGTGCATGATAGACGAAGCCCACGTTTCCGTTCCTCAGATCGGCGCCATGTATGAAGGGGACCGCAGCAGGAAACAGAATCTCGTTGATTTCGGGTTCCGCCTGCCAAGCGCCCTGGACAACCGTCCCCTTAAAATCGACGAGTTTACAAAGATGCTGAATCAGGTAATCTACGTTACCGCAACCCCGAGAAAAGAAGAGATAAAACAGTCAACCCAAGTAGTTGAACAGCTCATCCGCCCTACAGGACTTTTGGACCCGATTGTTGAAGTCCGCCCAAGCGAAGGCCAGATGGAAGACATATACAGGGAAATCAAGGAACGCATCGCCAAAGACCAGCGGAGCCTTGTCCTTACCCTTACCAAAAAGATGGCGGAAGACCTTAGCGCATACCTTCTGGATCTGGATTTAAAGGTAAAGTACATCCACTCGGAAATAGACACCTTTGAACGGGTGGAAATATTAAAATCACTCAGAACCGGAGAAATCGACGTGCTCATAGGAATCAACCTATTGAGAGAGGGAATAGACCTGCCGGAAGTTTCTTTCATCGCACTTCTGGATGCCGACAAAATCGGATTCCTGCGTTCTACAACTTCCCTGATTCAGATCATCGGCCGTGCCGCCCGCAACGCCGAAGGCAAAGTAGTAATGTACGCAGACCGCATGAGCGACGCCATGAAAGAAGCCATCGACGAAACGAAACACCGCCGCTCCGTTCAGGAAGCCTACAACAAGGAACACGGCATTACGCCTCAAACCGTAAAAAAACAGATTCAGGACATCCTTGAGCACCAGAAGGAAGAGGCTGAAGAAAACGCAAAAGTCACAGTGGAAACACTTAAGAAGAGCGCAAACCTCTTTGATAAAAAACAGCGTGAAAAACTGCTCAAGGCCCTGCGTCAGGAAATGGAAGACTGCGCAGAACGCCTGGAATATGAACAGGCCGCCGCAATCCGCGATCAGATAAAGGAAATAGAAGCTCAGTACGGAAAATAGCAGTCTCATGAAGAGGTGAATTTTCCGTACCTTTTTAACGTTTAGCGCAAAACAGAATCAACCAGTTTCTTGAAATCTTCATCAATTTTAATTCCGACTGTAGAAACGTCGTCTGCAATGCTGAATACGCCTTCATCATCCTGAACGATTGCATCAGGTGAAAGTTCTGTAACATTGTTGTCATTTGCCGCAAAAGTAGTAAACATAAAATCCTCACTTTTTTTTGAAACTGACTCCAGCTCCATTACA
>JAFPCT010000013.1 GCA_017390125.1 Treponema sp. | reverse complement strand
GTTCGTAATGAACGAGCTTTTTTGTTTTAAATTAACTGCTTTGCGGAGTTGAACTCTGTCGCTCGATAAATCTCGCTCCGTGCCTGAGTAATGATGAACCTAAAACGACCCTGACGGCTTAGCTGGCGGACATGAAGTCGGTCAGGGGGCGACGGAAAGACAGGGCTTCCTGCATGTGGGATGGGAGGATTTCCTGAGAGCCGGACATGTCTGCCAGGGTTCTGGCAATCTTCAGGCAGCTGGAAATTGCCCGGGGAGAAAAATTCCAGTGTCTGGTGCCGTTGTCCAGAATTGTGCGTACTTCAGGCGAAACCCTGCATATTTCGGCAATTTCGCTTGGAGTCAGGTCTGCATTTTTTTTGCCCTGCCGTTTCCGCTGGATCAGGGTTGCGCATGCAATTTCCTTTCTCAGCTCATGAGTTGTGGGCGAGTCTTCTTTCTGTTCATTTGCTTCGTCTGTTACAGTTACTCTCAGGTCGACTCTGTCCAAAAGGGGGGCTGAAAACTTTTTCCAGTACATTTCAATTGAGCGGGCCGAACATAGGCACAGTTTTGTTTCCGATCCGAAATTTCCGCATGGGCATGGATTTGAAGCCATGAGAAGCTGGAATGATGCGGGAAATACTGTTGAGCGTCCGGCCCGGGAAATTGTGATCCGTCCGGATTCAAGAGGTACCCTGAGCATCTGCAGCACGGAACTTTTGAATTCTGCGGCCTCACCAAGAAAGAGAACCCCGTTATGGGCAAGGGAAATTTCTCCCGGGCGGCAGTTTGGCCCGCCTCCGCACATGCCTTCTATGCTTGCAGTCTGATGGGGAATTCTGAATGGCGGGGTTCGTATAAGCCCCTGTTCCGGGGACAGCAGTCCTGCGAGCGACATGATTCTTGTTACCGGCTGAGCCTCTTCTTTTGTGAGGGCCGGAAGCAGTCCCGGAAATTTCTGCATGCTCATTGTTTTTCCGCATCCCGGTGCACCGACGGCAATAATGTTGTGGCCCCCTGCGGCTGCAACCTGCAGTGCGCGGACTAGTTTTTTCTGTCCCTTGATTTCAGCAAATTCGAAGTCCCGGGAATTAGCGGCAAAGATTACGTCGTAGTTTTCTTCGCATCCTTCTGGAATTTCTTCCGTTTCATTTTTTGTAGTGGAACTGCTTTTTGTAAAGACTTCCGGATTTGAAAGGGCGCTGAATGCTTCCTGAAGGGTTTCTGCTCCGAATACAGCCATTCCGCTTACTTCCCGGGCTTCTTCTGCATTTGCCGAAGGGACTATGCATTTCATTATTCCTGCCGCCGATGCCGTTGATGCCGCCGCGTGGATTCCTCTTACAGAGCGTATGTTGCCGGAAAGTTCAAGTTCTCCCATGATCAGAATCGGACTCTCAGAATCTGGGTTTTGTGTATTTTGGTTTTTAAGCTGTTCCTGAGCATGAAGAACTGAAAGTGCGATTGGCAGATCAAATCCCGCTCCTTCCTTTTTCATATCTGCAGGGGAAAGGCTGATGAGTACTCTCTCCGGCGGAAAATCAAGGCCGGAATTCCGAATTGCCGCCTGCATGCGTTCCCGAGCTTCCTTTACGGCTCCGTCTGCAAGTCCTACCAGATCAACAGCCGGAATGCCCCGCCGCAAGTCAACTTCAACGGTAACCAGGGCGCCTTCATATCCGAAAGGCGAAAATGAATATATCTGCATAAAATCCTCTGACTATATAACGGGGATTTCATGAAGAATTCTGCAATTGCGGTAAAAAAATTACTGTCTGTTCGAATATTTTTCCAGAGCAGGTTTCAATTCGTCAAACCAGAAACGGTCTTCTATCTTTCTGTCGCCGCAGGTGTGTCCCGGTTTGCGGTCTGCGCGCACTTTTTCACCATGAAAATCACTGCCGGCAGTTATTATGAATCCAAGCTTTCTGGCAAGTTCCTGAAGCTTAAGGCATTCAGCAACCCTTGCTCCCGGATGAAAACATTCCAGTCCAACAATTCCGCGCTGCTGGAAATCAGCCATAACCGGCTCAATTTTTGACCATGAAAGGTACAGAGACATCGGATGAGCAACAATCGGAATTCCGCCGGAATCGTATATTGCCTGAATTGCCTCGTCAAGGTTTGCGCCGACCCGTTCAATGTACCAGGGACGACCGCGGGCAAGGTATTTGTCAAAAGCCTGCTGTCTGTGCTTTACGATTTTATGTTCTTCAAGCCACGCGGCAAAATGAGGTCGTCCAAGTACCTGACCAGGAAATTCATCCTGAATTTCTTCCAGGGTTACGTTTATGCCTTCTTTGTTCATCTGGGATACGACAAAATTATTGCGTTCCTTTCGGTTGTCAATAAGATACTGAATTACATCGTTAAGGCTTTTGGAAGGATTTTTAAGTCCCAGTCCCAGAAGATGAAATTCACACCCCGGACGCTGTATGTTCAGTTCGATTCCAGGTACGAAAGTTATGCCCCTCTTTTCTGCTTCTTCGGCCCCTTCTGCAAGACCGTCGATTGTGTCGTGGTCCGTGATTGCAAGAACGGAAAGACCCTTGTCCGCAACCTTGTTTACAAGTTCGCTGGGAGTGTACTGTCCGTCTGAAGCTGTGGTGTGAGTATGCAAATCAATCATATGTTTAACATAGCATAAAATTCATGTTTGTGATATAATACTACGATAAAAGAAATTTTTTCGCGGAGAAATGTAATGCCAAAAGTTGTGTCATATAAAAAAGGTTCAATCCCTTATTTTGAAGGCGACAGAGATGACCGTATTTTCATCCTTCAGAAAGGATGCGTGCATTTATCAGCAGTGGATGTTGAGACAAAAGAATCTGTAGTAAATCAGGTAAAGCCTGGTGAATTTTTTGGCGTAAAGTCCGCATTGGGCAGGTTTCCCCGCGAAGAAACTGCCACAGCTATTTCGGACAGTATTGTAGTTTGCCTCACAGTTCAGGAATTTGAAGCAAATTTCAGTTCCAACACTCAGATCATCCTTAAAATGCTCCGGGTGTTCTCAAGCCAGCTTCGTTCCATTCATAAGAAAATCGAAAGCATCCTGCAGAGCGTTCCGGAAAAACCTGTTACAGGAATGTACTCAGTAGCAAAGTATTTTTATGATGACGAACGCTATGTTTCCTGCTATGACGTATGTCTTAAATTCCTTCTGCGTTTCCCGACTTCTGTATATACGGACGAAGTTAAGCGTATGTTCAAGGAATCTTCACTTCACATTCAGAAGAATCCTTCTGTATATGATGAGCTCGGAATTGATGCGGACGGCGGTCTGCGGCAGTTTGAGCTTCCTGCTTTTGAGCGCTTTGCAAAAAAGTATGGTCCGGGGCAGGTCATCATTTCTGAATACGAACCGGGAGACACATTCTACCTTATTCAGAAAGGTGAGGTTCAGCTTTTGAAGTGTGTTAATGGTTCTGCAAAGAACCTTGATATTCTTCGTGCCGGTGAATTCTTCGGTGAGATGGCAATTCTTGACAATTCTCCACGTTCTGCAACCTGTATGGCAAAAACTTCCGTAAAGTGCCTTGAATTCAGTAAGGTTAATTTTGAGACGCTTATTACTGGAAATTCTCAGCTTGCAATGAACCTTCTCAAGCTTTTCTGCAAGCGAATCTACGACCAGCACAGACGCTTCAAGGTTCTTGTAATAAACGACAATCAGGCCCGCATTGCAGATGTATTCCTTCTTCTGCATGAAATGCAGCCTAATAATACTGCTGCCGATACAACAGTCCGCCTTGACGTTACAATTTCCGATATCGCTCACTGGGCCGGATTAAGCTATGAGACTACAAAGGAAGAGATGAGCAAGTTGAACGAAAAGCGACGTATTGAACTTTTCGACAATTACGGTATAATAGAAAACATCGCTGATATGAAGCGTGTGGTTGATTTGTACAACACACAGGCAGACAAAAACCTGCAGATTAAGATGAGGTACAAGACCCAGGGTTCATCAGAGTAAAGAGCTGCCATTTTAGCTCAGTTGGTAGAGCGCCTGATTCGTAATCATGAGGTCAACAGTTCGATCCTGTTAAATGGCTTTATTTTGTGCATCTGAATTGTAAATTCAGATGCTTTTTTTTTGTATTCCGCAAGTTTTGATGTTATACTATTCCATATGGAGTTAATGTCAAAACTTAGTTATAAGGAATTGGAAAAACGTCTCGAAATTCAGGAAACACTGCTGGAATGTATCCAGACGTTGTATTCTGAGGAGACTGATTTCGGTGTTTCGATCTCAAATGTTCTTTCCCTTATCGCAGATTTCTTTGGTTCTTATTACGTTACTGTATATGAATTCGACAATAAATCCAGGGAAGCGCATTGTACTTATGAATGGTTTTCTCCTGATTTTGTAAAGCCGGAAACCGGCAATGAAATCCTTTATCTTGATGATCTTGCATATGTTATGAAACGCCTTGAGGAAAACGGAGAAATTTTCCTTGAATACAATAAGCTTCCTAAGACTGCAAAGTACCTTAATGAGCTTTTTGAGAAATGGCATCTTAAGAACATAATGGCTGTTCCTTTATTTATGGAAGGAACAACATGCGGTTTCATTATCGTAAATAATCTCGAAAGGAATAAAGATGCAGTTCTGTTCCTTCAGTCTGTTTCTGCATTCATTTTGAACAATCTCAGAAATCATGAATCTTTTGACCACAAGATTTTAAGCGCATTTTCTGCAACATATATTTCAATGCATCTTGTAAACCTTTCGGACAACACTTTCCACGGATACAAGAGCAGCGAGCATATTGAAAAACTTTTGAGCGGAAACGATTCCTTTAACTACAGCAATGCTTCCGAGCAGCTTACTTTTGTAGTAAAGAATCTTGCTGATACAGATTTTGTCGAAGGTCTGCTTAAATTTACGGATTTCCGTACCCTTGAGGACAGGCTCAGGGAAAAGAACATAATAAGCCATGAATTTTATGGAAAGGTTTCCGGCTGGTGCCGCGCAAGCTTTATTGTCGTAAACCGTGACATTTACGGAATGTTCAAATACGTTCTTTTTGCCGTTCAGACTATCGAAGAAGAAAAACGCCGGGAACTTGAATATCAGGCTATCTTACGTAACACCCTCGGTGAACAGAACGAAATTTACGCCGAAATGCTCCAGGCTCAGAGTGCCGGTATTTTCTCTTTCAAACGGGAATCCCATGAAATCATAATGATGAACCCCTCTGCATTGAACCTTTTCGGCTGGGATGTAATAAGCAGCTCCAACGGAAATATCCGTACGATTTTCTCAAAGATGATTTCCGACAAAAAGGATGCCATCATCGAAAAAATCCTCAGCCTCAAGCAGGATACTCCGGAATATGTATACGAATTCTCAATCAAGAAGACCGAGAATGAGATGAAGTGGGTTCTGGGACATGCAAAATGCGTTACCCTCTCAAACCACGAAGAAATCATCATAAACTCGTTCACAGATATTTCTGCAAACAAAAAGATGGAGACTGAGCTGTTCTATCTTTCTCAGACGGATGCCCTTACCAAAATTTCCAACCGAGGAAGCGGTGAGCGCAGAATTGAGTTTCTCCTCAAGAAGGGTGAGTGCGGCATGTTCTGTCTGTTCGACGTAGATAAATTTAAGTCAATTAACGATAATTTTGGTCATACAATTGGTGATGAAGTCCTTATTGAGATCGCTAAGGCCATGAAGCAGGCATTCCGCGGAAACGACATCATAATGCGTCTTGGCGGCGATGAATTTGCAATCTTTGCCCTTGGTGTAATGGACGAAAAAATCGGTGCCATGTGTATCGAGCGTTTCTTCAACGCAATCCACATGATAAACATAAAGGCTCTCCGGGACAGAAAGATTTCTGTAAGCCTTGGTGCTGTCTTTACGGAAAACGAAGGAGAATCCTTTGACCAGCTTTACCAGCGTGCCGACGAAATCCTTTATCAGTGCAAGAAACTTCCTGGCTGCCAGTTCAGTTTTTACCACACGCACAAACCTGCAAAGAAGTAACCGCTGATTGTTTGAACGGATGAAATTTGATATTATTCTCTTGTTATGGTAATCAGTTCTATCGACCTTAAAGACGGTCACGTTGTTCAATTGAAAAATGGAAAAGAGCTTGTTCTTCAGCGCGATGACGCAGATGCTCTTATTGGTGAATTCAATAAATATGGCGAAGTTGCAGTAATCGACCTTGATGCCGCAATGGGACATACAAATCCAAAGGGAGACACTGTAAATACTCCTTTATTAAAAAGCCTTTTGCGCAAAGGTAATGTTCGTACCGGTGGCGGCGTTCGTTCCGTAAAGCGGGCAAGGGAACTTATTTCTCTTGGAGCCGAAAAAGTAATAATCGGTTCGAGCGCATGGAAGAAAAATCCTGAAGATTCAAAAAGTGTCCTCAATACAGAATTTCTGGAAGAGCTTGTAGCTGCAATCGGAAAGCAGCGGGTAATCATTGGTGTTGATGCTTTGAACGGAAAAATTGCCGTAAAGGGCTGGACAGAAACAATTGACGTAAGTCTTGTTGAAGGTGCCCGCATGGCAGAAAAATATGCTTCTGAACTTTTGTTCACCTGCGTTGAAAAAGAAGGCTGCATGCAGGGAACAAACATGGACATGGCAAAGGAACTTCGCGACGCTGTAAAATGCCGCGTCGTTGTAGCCGGCGGTGTTTCCACAGAAGATGAAATTGAAGAGCTTGAAAGAATGGGCTGCGACGTTCAGCTTGGAATGGCTCTATATACTGAAAAAGTTTCACTTAAAAATGCCTTTGAGCGCTGCCTTGACTGGAAAAAAACTGACGGCATGATTCCTGTTATTGCACAGGATGCCCGCAGCAGTGAAGTTCTTATGATGGGATATGCAAATCATGATGCCCTTCGCAAGACTTTTGAGACTGGAAAGCTCACTTTCTTCAGCAGAACAAGAAATACGCTTTGGACTAAAGGCGAGACGAGCGGACATTTCCTTGAAGTGCTCAAATTGCGTGCGGACTGCGACAGAGATACCATTCTTGCGACAGTAATTCCTCATGGCGGTGTATGCCACACAGGAAGCTGGACATGCTTTGGTTCTGACCCGGATGAAAAATCTACGCTTGAGCGTCTTTATGGAACCATTGCGGAGCGCTTTGCAAATCCTAAGCCGGGCTCATATACTGCTACTCTCGACGCAAAGCGCGTTCGTGAGAAGGTTGAGGAAGAGGCTGAAGAAATCTGTGAGGCAGACGGCAAGGATGAAGTGATTTGGGAAGCTGCCGACCTTTTGTATTTTGTTTCTGTTCTCATGTACAAGGAAGGCGTAAACTGGAAAGACGTTTGCGACGAATTGGACAGACGCCATAAGGAAAAGTAAAAAAACTCCAGACAATTATCGCTGACGTTAAGAATTCAAAAGAGGAACTTAGCGTTGCCGGCGAAGATATGAGTGCCAGCGCACAGCATGAACAAAATGGTTATCGGAGCCAAGAAAATCAATGAGACCGGCGCCCAGCTTAATTTGTCTGCGTCTCATTTTTTAAGATTTTAGTGTTTTTGATTTATTTATAATGTTTTTTCTAAAAATGATTTGATTGCTGTAAGTTTGTTGAATTCGCTGCGCCGGCAATGGAGGGGGCACCGAAGGTGCTTGCGCAGTGGAACGGAGCAATGAGCGTCAGCGGAACCCCGGAACTGCCGTTGCAAATGAGACTGCGCTATTTTTAAAATTGAAAATATAGAAACTGTGTTTTTTCTGTGATTGAATAAAAAATCAGTGTGAATGTAAGTGCATAGTAACAGAGCCAGCGGACGGGAATCGGAAATCTTTTTATCAGCGTGCAGCCGTCTGTTTTTCTTGTGGCAAAGCTGACTGCTATAAGAACGGCGATTAAAACCAGAGAAAGCTTTAACGCGGAAAGGTCAAAAGATTCGTATAGGAAGAAAAGGTATCTTATAGAAGAATAAACAGGATATTCATGGGTAGCTTTTAAAACCATGGAAAGTTCAGATGGAATCAAAGAAAGTTTTTTTACTGCAAGACAAAAATCCAGGACGGAACTGGCTCTGAATGCAATTGCAAGGAAAGTAAAACATGCAAAAGTTGCCGCGATTCTTAATATTTTTATTCCGAGGCTATTCTTGTTCTGATGAATAAAATGGATTTTATCTGCAAGGGGGAGGAGCAGAACTTCTGCAGAAAGAACGATTCCGTGCATAAAGCCCCAGATGACGAAATGACAGCCTGCGCCGTGCCAGAGTCCGCTTAAGGTCATGACTATGATCAGGTTAAGGCAATGTCGTACAGTTCCGCAGCGTGAACCGCTTAAAGGAATGTAAACGTAATCTTTGAACCAGGAAGAAAGGCTTATATGCCAGCGTGTCCAAAGTTCGCTCATGGATTTGGAAAAGAACGGACTTCTGAAATTGCGCATAAGTTTAAAGCCAAGAATTCGTGCGCTTCCGATTGCAATGTTTGAATATCCTGAAAAATCGCACAGAACCTGAAAGCAGAAGAAAATTGTGGAAAGCAGGACTGAGCAGCCTGTTGCCAGCTGGAGCTGACTGTATATGCCGTTTACGTAAATTGCCAGACGGTCTGCAATTACGATTTTTTCAAAAAGTCCCCAGGCTATAAGCTTAAGACCCGCTTTTATTTCTTCCGTGTCAATTTTACGGGCGGTTTTAAATTGGGGCAGAAGGTTTTGAGTGCGTTCAATAGGGCCTGCAACCAGCTGGGGAAAAAATGTAACGAAAAGCGCGTAGGTAAAAAAATCGTGTTCAGCCTGAAGTTTTCCCCTGTAAACATCTATTGTGTAGCCCAATGCCTGAAAAGTGTAAAAAGAAATGCCGACAGGAAGAAGCACATTAAAATTTACGTTCCAGTTTACGGTTGCGGCAAAAAAGTTAATATACTTGAATATGAACAGAATGCTGAGGTTTGAAACCAGTGAAAATATCAATACTGCTTTTTTGTACTTTGGAAAGCGTTCTATCAGAAGGGCACTGGAATAAGTGATTGCAATGCTCAGGAGAATCAGCGCAAGGTAAGCGGGTTTCC
>JAFPCT010000141.1 GCA_017390125.1 Treponema sp. | reverse complement strand
CCTTTCAATCGGAAAATCTTTGTCTGACAAGCTTAAGGCAGCGTACCCTTCAAAGCAGATTCTCATGACCCGCTCGACGGATGTTTTCCTCAAGCTTTCGGAACGCACAGACATTGCAAACGGCGTTAAGCTTGCTCCGAACGAAGCGATTATCTACGTATCGATTCATGCGAACGCCTCTCTTGATAAAAAATCAAGCGGCTATGAGGTATGGTACCTTTCTCCTGGTTATCGCCGCACTGTCCTTGATAAATCCCAGACAGACGAAGACAAATCCCTTTTCCCGATCTTGAATTCAATGATGGAAGAGGAATATACGGCAGAAAGCATTCTGATTGCAAAATTCATTATGGACGGCCTTGAGCCGCAGATCGGCAGGGACTCAAAAGCCCGGGGCATAAAGGCGGAAGAATGGTTTGTAGTAAAGAATTCAAAGATGCCTAGCGTTCTTATTGAGGTAGGATTTGTGACAAATGAAAAGGAAGCCCTGAACCTTAACAATCCGGCTTACTTGCAAAGAATATCAACTGGAATATATAATGGAATAAGTGCTTTTGTAACTCATTTTGAGCGCTCAAGGGGATTTACTTCAAAAAATGACTGAAAAACTTCCAAAATTAAAGAATACTTCCTGGGTGATTCTGCTTGTGCTTGCAGTTTTCCTCGTATTTTCCGTTTTTATTTTCATAAAGGATTTTCCGGGATTGAGGCGCAGCTTTATTTTCCGCTCTTCTGAGGGTGAGGGTCTTCGCATTGAGAACCGCTTTGAGCCTGTTTTCCCGCAACAGGGCAGGGTGCAGAATTATATTGACGAGCTTCTGCTGGGACCGGTCTCGGAGCACTGCATGCCGGTTTTCGCCAAGGGAACAAAAGTCATCTATTGTCTGCAGAACGGTTCGAAGCTTACTGTGAATCTTTCACGGGATTTTCTGGGGGCGGATGCAGTGAATACGGATTTCAGGGCCCAGATAGAACTTTTCAAACTGAATGTAAAGAAGAATTTTCCGGGAATAAAGGAAGTCGAGCTTTTTGTCGACGGAAGGATTCCTTTTGAAAAAATACCTGAAAAAAATTAGCTTTTCTTGTCCTTAAAAATCGTTGACAAAATAAATCACATAAACGATAATATTAGCTATACAAGGCTACATCGAAATTATAAAGAAAGGAGCTTCTAGATGAAGAGGACTTTTTCAATTTTAGCAGCTGCTATGCTGCTTGCTGGTGTCAGTGCATTTGCAGAGCAGGCTACTGTCATCGATTTTACAGTACTTGCTGCTGACTGTGCTTCTGACGAAAACGGAAATCCTACAGCCAATAGCCATACAGTAATGGACTTCTCTACAGCAGCTGGTGCTACATTTACTGAAGACCAGAAAGATCTGATGAAGACATCGCTTGCACTTCCACAGTGGGAAGTAATCTTGAATTCATCAGCTCGCACAGTTCAGAGTTTGTCACTTTCAACTGTTGTTGCTGCACCTGTTAAGGAAGATGCTAACGTTCCTTTTGCAGGAAAAGAAGTAATGGGTGTTCGCGTTAACTTCCCTGAATGGAACTCTAACGCCTACGCATATGTTAGACCACCGTTCGAGATTCCTGCTTACGAACCACTTTCTACTGCAGATGAGAATGGTGTACGCCAGGAACCGACAGACGAAGAAAAGGCTAGTGGAAAAACACTTTTCGAAGACGGCTACGGTGTTGTAAAAAATGTTGGAACTGTAAAATCTATCAAGGTTACAACTATGGGTATGAACTATCCTGAAGGACTTTATGTTCTCCTTAAGGATACAGACGGTGTTGAGCGCCGCTACTTCATGGGTTACCTTGGTTTCGACGGATGGAAAGAACTGATTTGGAACAATCCACAGTACATTACTGAAATCCGTAACCGCGAAATCCGCGTATATCCAATCTATCCACGAGGACTTCCATTCGTTAAGTTCACTGGATTCCAGATTACACGTGATGCTGCTCACATCGGCGGCGACTACATCGGTTACTTCAAAGATGTTGCTATCATTTACGACAAAGCACTTCTTACATCTGATCGTGATATCGCTGATGAAGACCTTTGGGGAATCATCAATAAGAAGGAATCTGCTCGCCAGGCTGGTGAAATGTCACGTTTCGGCAACAAGCAGGTTAACCGCTTCCTTGAAAGCGCTAAGAAAGCTACAGAAGACAAATTCAATTCTAGCTTGAATGAAGATTCTTCTTCTAATGCTCAGACAACAGGCGGCAGTGCTGCTGAGTCTCAGTAATAGCTTGTAATAGAAGCAGAAAGGCCTTCCGTTTCGGAGGGCTTTTTTTTATAAAATGAATTGTGATTTACAGCTTTTAGCCTTACAATGTAGTTATGGCTCAAGAAAATTCTAACAATACTTTTTTTACAAAAATACCTGCCCGTACAAAAATAAAGAAAACGTACGAATCATATTCAGGACTGCTTGAAGAGATAATGCAGTCAATCAAGGAAAGGCTTATAGACAATTTGAAGTTGTCCTCGCAGCCCACATATAAGGCAAGGATAAAGAGTTTTTCAAGTTATTATAAAAAGGTTCTCAGACAGCATCCGGAAGAAGCCGCTTCCTCTGATTCCCTTGTATGCCTTACTGACATGATGGGAATCCGAATAATCTGTACTTTTCTTGAGGATATTCAGATTGTTTTGACTCAGATAAAGGAAATGTTTGATGTTGTTGAGGTTGAGGTAAAAGGTGCGGACCAGAGTTTCAAGGAATTCGGCTATGAATCTGTTCATGTACTTGTAAAAATACCTGAGGATGCGGTTCCTGCTGATAAGGACGAAAATCTTGTTCTGCCGGATGAACTTGTTTGTGAAATTCAAATCCGCACAATCCTGCAGGATGCATGGGCAGAAGTTGAGCACGAGCTCATTTACAAAACGGAATTTACTCCTTTTGATATGCCTCTGCGCCGCAAGCTTGCTTCAATGAACGCATCCCTTAGCCTTGCGGATATAATCTTTCAGGAAATCCGGGATTATCAGAAAAACCTTCAGTCGGAAATGTCTCTGCGTCGCAAGTCTTTCTATGAAAAGGCGGATGATCTTACTATTGAAGAAAAGCCTGTTCATAAAAATGAACTCATTGAACGTATCAATCCTTATATTCAAGGAACAATTGATGAGCTTTTGCTCCAGGCGATCAAGGCTCATAATGCAGGTGATTTGGATAATGCAATCCTTATTTATTCGAAAATCATTGAGTCAAAACCAAAGCCGAATACAATTGTTCTTTCTGTAATTCACAAGCACAGGGGAATGGCGTATTTTTCAAAAAACGACTACGAGAATGCCCTTAATGATTTCAGCGTAAGTTTTGAATATGATCCTAAATCTTTCCGTTCTATGTACTATATGGGAATCGTTTATTCGATCCAGAAAGAGATGGAGAAGGCTGTGGAATGCTTCTCTAAATCTCTTGAAATAAATGAGTATCAGAGCCATACCTTCTACCGCCGTGCCCTTGCATATTATGAGCTGCAGCAGTATGAGAATGCAATGAACGATGTTATTGCCGCTCAAAAACTTGGTCTGGAAGAACCTGGGCTTGAGAACCTTCATGGGAAGCTTGTTGAAAAATTTGATATGAAAATGTAGGCTATTGACGCGATTGTCTGTAACTGTTATAGTTATCTCATATGTCTCCTTCGTCTAGTGGTTAGGACATCGGGTTTTCATCCCGACAACATGGGTTCAATTCCCGTAGGAGATGTCAAACCCCGATGCAGCTGTGTCGGGGTTTATTTTTTAACGTGATGAAGACAGAAAAGTATTTCACAGAGGAAGCAGTTTCATATATCCGCGCAAAAATAAAGGAATCATTTGAAAACGAGGTGTTTTTTACCGGGCAGATTGATTCCGACGGGGTTGTCGTTTCTGTAAAATCTGGTGCCAGCGGAAATGAGCATTCTGTTCCGGTTAATTTTGACGATGCAAAAAAATCTTCTGTCCTCATTCATAATCATCCGAGCGGAAACCTTACGCCTTCTGATGCAGATATAGCGGTCGCTGGCCGTCTGAGCGAGCAGGGAGCTGGTTTTTACATAATAAACAATACCTGTTCTGACATCTATGTCGTTGTGGAACCGGTCAAACCAAAAATCATTAAAAAAATTGATGAGGAGTCCGCAGGTTCTTATCTTGCTTCTGGCGGACCGCTTTCTGAAATTTCTGAAAATTATGAGGAGCGTCCTGTTCAGATTGAACTTCTGCAGAAAATAGCCGGGGCTTTCAATAAAAATAACCTTGCGGCTTTTGAGGCAGGAACTGGCGTAGGAAAGTCTTTTGCATATCTTATCCCCTCAATAATCTGGGCAATTACGAATCATGAGAAGATCGTTGTTTCAACGGGAACAATAAATCTGCAGCAGCAGCTGTGTGAGAAAGACATTCCGCTTGCGCAAAAAATCGTCGGAAAAAAAATAAAATTTGTCCTGATGAAAGGCCGCCAGAATTATGTTTGCAGACGGCGTTTTGAGGATGCGGTTTTGCAGCGTGAGCTTTTTGATGACGACGCAGAAATTTTTAAAAGGCTTTCAGAGTGGGTTAAAAATTCCTCAGCCGGAAGCCGCAGCGAGCTCACTTTCATGCCGCCGGAAAGTCTTTGGTCAAGGATAAACTCAGAGAGCGATGCATGTATGGGAATGCGATGTCCTTTTCACAGTGAATGTTTTGTCATGAAAATGCGAAAGGAAGCTTTGGGGGCAGATATTCTTGTTGTGAATCATCATCTTCTTTTTGCGGACATTGAGTCCCGGATGCATGGGGTAGGCTATGATGATGCGGCTGTTCTTCCGCCGTACCGCAGGATAATTTTTGATGAGGCCCACAGTATTGAAAATGCGGCGACAAGCTTTTTCAGTGAGACTTTCAACCGTTTTAAAATTACAAAGCAGCTGAATCAGCTTTACCGCAGGCGTAAGAATGCAGAGAGCGGCTTCTTGTGTACCCTTGCTCTTCTTTCCTCGAATGAAGAGAAGGCTGTTTCTGCCTATGAGCTTGTTAATTCCATTAAAAATGACATTTCTAATCTGGAGATTGCTGCCCTGGATTTATTGCAGGACGAATATAATCTTCGTCTTTATGATGCAAATGCCCGGGGATTCGGCCCTGTGCTCACTTTGTGCAATACGCTTTCAAATGACCTTGGAAAATTCATTGGGCTTTGCCGTGATGTAATGGAAGGGATTGCAGATGAGGACAAGGATGTTCCGGCTTTTTTTGAGACGAAGATTCTTGTCCGCCGGCTGGAGGATTATTCTGTTGTGCTCCGGGATTTCTGCGTGTGGGATGAAAAGCGGGACAAAGTTTTCTGGATTGCAAAGAAGTTCCTGCCGAAGGAAATGGCAAAGGATTCTGCTGACCCGATATATGTTGCCTTTACGGAAACTCCTCTTGATATAGCGCCGCTTATGGCTCAGGGCGTTTTTGAGCCTATGGAATCTGTAGTTTGTACTTCTGCGACTTTGAAAACCGGCCGTGATTTCAGATATTGGATGCACAGAACAGGTTTCGCTTTTTCAGAGCCGGAACGCATTGTGGTAAAGCAGTTTGACTCTCCGTTTCCTTATCATAAGAACATGCTTTTTGCCGTTCCTTCGGATGCACCTCTTCCTGAATCAGGCTTTGTTTTTCAGCAATGGATTGAGACTGCTGTCGTCAAACTGATAGAGGCTGCGGAGGGAAGGACACTTGTTCTGTTTACTTCGTATGATTCCCTTAAGAGCGCATTTGCAGTTGCCCAGCGCAGCCTGAAGAATTTTGAGGGAGCCTTGCTTCGTCAGGGCTCCGATGATAATGCCCGGCTTCTTGAGCGTTTCCGTACGGATATAACCAGCGTGCTTTTTGCAACTGATTCCTTCTGGCAGGGTGTAGACGTTCCCGGCGAGTCATTGAGTCAGGTCATCATTGTTAAGCTTCCGTTTACAGTTCCTAATGATCCAGTTTTTACAGCCCGATCCGAGGCAATTAAGAACAGGGGAGGAAGTTCTTTCATGGAATTGAGCGTTCCTGAGGCCGTAATCAAGTTCCGTCAGGGAATTGGACGTCTTATGCGCCGCGGCAGCGACCGGGGTGCTGTAGTTGTGCTTGACAGAAGGCTTTATGAAAAACGCTATGGTTCAGAATTTCTTTCAAATGTTCCTGAGTGCAGGAAAATTTATTCTCCTTTGAATGAAATTTGTTCAGCTGTTTCAGATTTTATATTCCGATAATAACATTGACAGTGATTTTTTTAGCATATAAAATTGAACCTATAGACATCTGCACTTGCAGTCTTCATTGGAGTTGATTGTGTCAAGTTTTATAACTTTAGCCTGTCTGTTCGCGGCTGTAATTCCTGCGGCAGTATTGAATATCATTGCGTATCCTCTCAGCAAAACATGGTGTGCTTATATTTCTCAGTACATCGTGAAGGTTCTGGCTCCCCGGGTTTTTGCAATTTTGAACGAGTACATGGATTTCCATTTTTTCGGGTACAATGAATCGAAAGAGCAGCTTCCCCCTCAGTACATTATTATTTCCAATCATCAGAGCCTCTTTGACATTCCATGCTATATGAAATTTCTTAAGGAACGTGAGGTTCGTTTTGTCGCAAAAGATAACCTCAGCCGTCATATTCCTCTTGTTTCTGAAATGCTCCGTGTTCAGCAGCATTGTATGGTTCCCCGCCGCGGAAGTCCTATGATTGCGATGAAGGTAATAGAAGATTTTGGAAAACGTGTTATTGAAAGAAATCAGATTCCGATTCTTTTTCCTGAAGGAACCCGTACAAGAGACGGTAATGTAGGGAAATTCTATTCTGCTGGTTTCAGAAAATTGAATGAGTCGACACATCTTCCTGTTGCGGCCTGTGCGCTGGACGGCGGATATCAGATCCGTGACATGAACAGAATCATGACTAATATGCGAAACGGCTCATACCGCGTAAAAGTTCTGAAAGTTTTTGAAAGTCCTAAAACAAAGGAAGAAGAAGTTTATATTCTTGAAGAAAGCCGCCGTCTTATTCAGGCTCAGCTTGAGCAATGGCGCAGAAAGCCTGCATCAGAACGCTAGTTTGATCGGGTTAAACAAAAAAGGGCTGCGTCAGCAACCCTTTTTTGTTTTTAAAACAGATTATTTGAAATCCTTTGGACGTCTTTCTGTGCGCTTGCATTTTGAGCATTCAGCAACGTTCTTAAGCTTTCCTGCTTCATACAAAGTTTTCATAACGATTTCGCCGCCGCAATCTGGACAAGCGAATTTCTGT
>JAFPCT010000140.1 GCA_017390125.1 Treponema sp. | reverse complement strand
GATCTTGGCGGAACTGTCATTGATGTTTACATTGACCACAAGGTATACGGGACAATAACAGCGCCAATTAACATAAAGACCCGCCGTGACGTGCAGAATTTCATGGCGGACCTGCAGAGCGGTGTTTCAACTCCATTGAAAAATATCACTCTCGGGTATCATTACCACACTGTAGAGGCTCCTGATCTTCAGATTCTTGATGAAATTGAAGCGGCGCTCCGGGAAAAAGGTTTCCTTCTGGAAGTAATTTCAGAGAAGCCGATTTACCGTGCAAAAACGTACAGTGCCTGAAAACGTTTGCCTTGATTATTACAAAAAATTTTAGTAGGATTAAAAAAAAGTATGGATTTATCGCTTACGGATCGTGAGATTAAATATCGCCATTTGATTGAGATTGAGCAGAAACTTGATGAAATTCAGGACGTTGACGTCCTTCTTGAGACAATCCTTTCTGAAACAAGAATGATTGTAAATGCAGATGCCGGCTCAATTTATATAATCGAAGGTAAAAATTTAAAAATCAAGCATGCTCAGAATGATACACAGCTTCGTTCTCTCCCTCTTTGAGAAAAGCTGCCGTACCTTTTCTTCTCTTTTCCGATAAGCAAGAATTCAATTGCAGGATATGTTGCTGCAACAAAAGAAACCCTCGTAATTGACGATGCATACAATATTCCTGAATCCTGTCCGTACAAATTTAACAAGCAGACCGATATAACTACAAACTACAAGACAAAGTCAATTTATACGATTCCTCTTATAATGCATAACGGTATTGTTCTCGGCGTGCTTCAGATTATCAATAAACTTGATGACGAAGGCAACGTAATTTCATTCAATGAAGATGACAAGGCGTTTATCGGACATTTTGCGTTTGCTGCTGTCCGTGCCCTTAAACGTGCCTATGACACCCGGGATACCCACCGCAAGCTGCTCAAACTTTCAGAATTTCGCGATCCTAAGGAAACTTATTCTCACGTTGAGCGAGTATCAAGTATTTCCCTTGAAATTTATGACCGCTGGGCTTTCGAAAAAAGCATTCCGGAAGAGGAGCGTCAGGTTTACCGAGACAACCTTAAGATTGCCGCAAAATTCCATGATATCGGAAAGGTCGGCATTTCGGACATAATCCTCAAAAAACCGGACAGCTTCTCTGATGAGGAAAGGGCAGTAATGAAAAGCCATACATGTATTGGTGCTATGCTTTTTTATCCGCCGGAAACAGAGCTTGACCGTATGTCAATGGATGTTGCGCTCCGTCATCATGAGCGCTGGGACGGCGGTGAATCAGGTTATCCGGGAGGAACCTATTCTGAGTCTGATGATTTCCAGACTTTCCATATTGGTTCTCCAATTCTCAATACAAAACCTCTTAAAGGCAAGGACATTCCTCTTGCGGCCCGCATTGTAAGTGTAGCCGATGTTTTTGACGCGCTTTCTCATAAGCGCTGCTACAAGGATGCCTGGAGCCTTGACGATGCGTTCAATGAAATTCAGATGGGGGCAGGAACTCAGTTTGATCCGGAAGTAGTGCTTGCTTTCATAAAGGTTCGTGATCGCGTAGAAAAGATTCTTCTTGATTATTCAGACGTAGAGGAACTGTAGTCTCTAGCTTAATATTTCAATGCATTCCTGAAAGGTTTTTCGGAATTTTTTGAAACTTGTCTCAGAGTAGCCGGAAGAGCTTCCTCCGAAGCCTAAGTCTGCCAGCTGTATGTTCATTTCCCGTTCCTTAAGGTGATCGTTTATGTAGCTGGCAGTGAATTTTGTCCCGCGGTCATTTATTACCAGGATTTCTTTCTGCAGGAGTTTCTGTGCAAGGGAAAGGTCTTTTGTGATTACAAGGTCGCCGCGGACTGCGTTTTCATAGATGTAGTTGTCTGCAGAATCCTTTGTGGCCTGGCATACAATCATCTTGAATCCTGTTTTTTTTGCGGCAATCTGCCTGTTTGCGACGAAAATAACTTCCGCATTGTTTTTTGTTCCGAAGTTTACGATAAAATCCCTGAGCAAAACCGGTGCAGAGTCTGCGTCAAGCCAGATGCGCATCATTTTAAAACCTGATCTATTTTTTCAATCAATGATTT
>JAFPCT010000003.1 GCA_017390125.1 Treponema sp. | reverse complement strand
GTTGTCGTCCGAATGAAAAAGGGATTCCGATGGTTCAGGAAACAAATACTTCAGCCAATCTACAAATTATTGCATGGAATTTGGTCATTCATTGCAGAAATCGGGAAATTTGTCAAAAAAATATGCAAAAAACTTTCACTTCAGCTAAAATTTTTCTTGAAACGCAGGGGTCTTCTGTTGTATAATTTAATAAAGTCAGAAAAGCGTCCTATTTTCAGGAAGCGTTGATTCATTCCAATCTGTTGAGGTGAAAGAATGGCAAACAGAAGAAAAAATAAGGATAGCTTCATGAGTTTGGTTTTGGTTTGCTTTGTTCTGTTCTGTGCGGTGAAAATCGTGGATATCCAGCAGGATATTGCGGAAAAAGAAGCAGAGCTTCTGGCACTGGAAAGCAAGATCGAACTGCAGCAGGACAAAAATAAAGACCTGGAACGTCAGCTTGAGGTTGGCAGTGAGAACGAAAGTCTTGGTCGCGTTGCTTTTGAGCAGTACGGATATGGTTATGTCGATGAGCATATCTATGTAGACAGCTCCGGCAACTAAACGGGATGTTTCAGGAACTGAGAATGTGTAAAACGCGGCAGCGTTAAATCGTTAGGGAGGATTTAGTAGGCATATGCAGGTAGAAATCGGAGAAATTCTGGAAGGTAAAGTAACAGGCATCACCAAGTTCGGCGCTTTCGTTGAACTGGAAGAGGGAAAAACCGGTATGGTTCACATTTCTGAGGTGTCCAACTCTTATGTTGAGGACATCAACCAGTTCCTCAAAGAAGGTGATGTAGTAAAGGTTAAAGTCATCAGCATTACTGAGGACGGCAAGATCAGCCTGTCCATTAAAAAGACTCAGCCAAAACCTGAAAGACCTCAGGGTCAGAACCGTGAAGGCGGCAAGGGCGGTTTCAACCGTGAACGTCGCGGTGACCAGAACTCTGATCGTGGTGAACGCAAAGGCGGTTTCAATAAAGATGGCGGCAAACCATTTAACCGCAAACCACGCTACGAAAGCAAGCCATACAATCCATCCAATGTAACCAGCTACGAATGGAATACTCGTAAGTCTGACAGCAGCTCCATGTCCTTCGAAGATATGATGAGCAAATTCAAACAGACCAGTGAAGACAGAATGTCTGACCTGAAAAAGAGCATCGGCGATGTGAAACGCGGTTCCGCTAACCGTCGCGCAAACAATAAGTAAAATGAAAAGCCACCTCTTAAGAGGTGGCTTTAATGATATACTGAAAACTCGTAGATTGTTCGTTTTTTAACAAGTTTTCAATAATTGGAAACAAGATTGCGTAGAAATGACAGTTGTTTGTGTTCTTTTGATGAATTTTCAGATTTTATGCAGATATTGATATTTTCAATGGATTTTTGAGAAAAATAAAAGGCTGTCCTCCAAGGGACAGCCTTTTGATGATGAGAGAATTAAGCTTCTACAGCGTTGCCGCCTTCGGTCCAAGCTTTCATGCCGCCTTCGAGAGTGAAGACTTTGGACATATCGTAGCCCAGTGCAGACAGCGCATTGGTGGTAGCCTGAGCGTAACGTTTGCCGGAGTAGCAGATAACAACAATGTTTTTGTCCAGATCTTTGGTAGCTTCCATCATGGTAGCGAGACCTGCATTGAAGTCGCCTTCTTTCGCAGCATCCATATCATAAGCCAGAGTACCAGGAATGGTAGCCATCTGAACGTCAACTGCTTTACGAACATCAAAGAATGTTGAGGAAAACATTGCCTTCCCGCTGAAAATGCAAGGCACTAAAAAAGCTGAACGTTTGAAAACTGCGGAATCATTATTGAAAAAGGTGCAGTTGGAAGGTTACGGAAAGCGCAGGATCCACCAGCTTTCAGGAGGACAGCAGCAGCGTGTTGCTTTGGCGAGAGCATTGGCTGCAAGGCCAAAACTTTTG
>JAFPCT010000139.1 GCA_017390125.1 Treponema sp. | reverse complement strand
GCAGGCATAGTTCTGTGGGTCATAGCCCCAGTTGAAGGTGCCGAAAGTTATCTTTTCCTTTACCTTTTCATCATCAAGTGTTTCTTCGTTTACTGAACGGAAATCAAATACCGGAAGCAGCTGAACGTGTGTGACACCAAGAGATTTTATGTAGTCAAAGCCTGTAGGACATCCGTTCAGGGATGTTCCGCTCACTGCGGCACCAAGGAACTTTCTTCTGAAATTTTCAGGACCGTTCCAGTTAATGTTTGAAGTAAGGTCAGCAATATGAAGCTCGTAAGCAATTACGTCACTTGGAGAAGCGATGGTCGGCGCAGAGGTTTTTTCCCAGTCGTTAGGGTTTGTTTTTGCCAGATTTACGACCATCGAGCGGTTGCCGTTTACGCCGCAGGCTTTTGCATAGGGATCTGCAGAAATCTGCTCAACGCCGTGGACAAGGATTCTGTAAAGGTAGTACACGCCGTTAAAGTTGCCTTTCTGAACTGTCTCCCATACGCCCTTTGATTCCGGCTGATTGCAGAGTGACATCGGAATTTCCCGGTATGGCTCGCCAGTCTTTCCGTTCTTGAATAAGAGCAGGGTAACTTTTTTTGCTGTCGGTGCCCACAGGCGGAATGTCGTGTTTTTTTCCGTATAAATGGCACCAAGCTTGCAATTTGTAAAATAACGGCGGGTAAAGTCCGCAGAATCAAAGTACCATTCCAGCGCGGCTGTGTTTTCTCCGCCGGAAGTCTTGCTTTTTGTCCTTCCGCTTCGCAAAAGATTGAAAAGGTAATTTTCAACATGCTCAGCGCCGCAGAATTCATTGTTCAGATTCTTAGGGCTGAAAGGTTTTGTAATCCATTTTTCAGGAACAGAAAATTTTGCGCTGCCTTTTGTCTTTCCAGCGGCCGGCAAAGCATCAGTTACGATTTCTACCGGAATATTCGGTTCAATTGAGGTTTCCCCGATAGAAAGTTTCTGAGGAGTTTCCTTTCCATCAGGAACTTTCCACTGGACGGTAGATTTGTAGCTCTTGCCGCAGCGCTTTATTTTTACAGAAAAGAGCCAGTCTGGTCCGAATGGAAATTCACCGGAAAATTCATTCTGGCCGGCAGGCAGAGCAGGTCTGAAGATGATTTTGTTTTCCACAAGATCAGGTATGAATCCTGCAAAATCCTGCGCCAGATTTCGGACATATTCTGCAATGCTCCATGCCTGACTGAAAGTGCCGGAAAGTTTTGGATTTCCTTCTGCATCCGGGCGTGCATATATGTTTTCGCTTAAGGAACCGGCACAGCCGTATTCCATGATCATTTTTGCTTCGTTCTGAATGAGCGCGCCTGCTTCTTCCGGCATCAGGCCTTTGCAGAGACCTGCGTTCGCGCTGATGTATGCGCCGGAATTCCATTCCCAGATTGTACCGTTGTGGTATGCGGCATCCTTGTGGTACCAGTTCGGATTTTCGTGCTCCGGGTGGAAAAGAGGATCCTCAGGGCTCAGGCTGTAAAGTCCGAAAGGAGAGGCAAGCTCCCGGTTTACGTTTTCCATTATTTTTTCTGCCGTCTTTCTTGAGATGAATTCATCTTCTTCGTTAAGGCAGAGGATTGACGGCGCAGTGATTGAAAAGAGCTGGTTCGGGCGTACGCGCATGTCTTTTGCCCATTCGCCGTAGCCTCCTTCCGGAAGGTGGTCTGCAAGGGCATTGCAGTCTGAATTCCAGAACAGCTTTGTAAATGAGCTTTTTACCTTTTCTGCCATGTCAGCATACTTTTTTTCGCGGCCGTCGTTCTGGCAGAGTTTTTCTATTTTTGCACCGATCTTGAGGGCTGTAAACCAAAGTGCCTGAATGTCGTTCGCACGGTCTCCACGAGGAGAAAGAGGTTCTTTGCCTTCAAGGCGTGCGTCCATCCATGTGTCTGCGTCTCCGTGGAGCAGGAAGCCGTTACCGTCGCAGCGGGCAATGTCTGCGTCAAGGGCAGTCTCAACGTTGTCCTTAAGTCTGTTCAGAATGCCGGTATCGCCGGAATACTGTATGTATTCCCAGAGGGCGCGGATAAACCAAAGGGTTCCGTCTGCCGTGTTGTAGATTACGTCGTTTGCATCCCGGTAGCGGTTTGGAATGCGGCCGTATGAAGGACTGTTTTTGTTGATGTCCTGAAAATCTGCAAATCCAAGAAGAACGTCTTTTGCTTCTTCAAAGCAGCCGCTTACAAGCAGGGTTCCGCAAAGGGAAATGAATGTGTCTCGACCCCAGTTGTCACGGAACCACGGCAGGCCGGCCCATATTCCCCGGTAGTCGCTTCCGTGGTCTTTTGTTGCAAGAAGCCATGCACTGAAGCGGGCCCACTGGAAAGACTCATTGAATTTTCTGTTGCCTGAATCAAAGCGGCATTTTGCAAAAAATTCGCTGATAAGGTTTTTGTGTGCTTCGATACCGTTTTCCTTTACAAGGCGAACGGCCTTCTTTATTGCAAGTTCTGTTGTTTCTTCAAAGGCAATGTAGCAGCCGGCGCTTCCGAAAGGTTCAAGAGAAAGTTCGATTCTGTTTCCGTTGGCAATGAACAGTTCGATGCCGTCTTCGTTCTGGCTGTAGTGGAATTCAAATTCTGCGGCAATGGCAATTCCAAGGTCGGAATAAACCACGTGAACGCCGTCAACTTCTTTGCTGTCCCATTTACCTATTTTCTGGATTTCTACAGTTTTAGTCTCACTGTGGGAAAGGTTTTCCGTTTTGGTGTTTTCGTCAACAGCGTATGTTTCTACGGTCTTGATACGGTTCAGTCCGGTAAAACCAAGGCTTTTTGCAGCGCTTACGAAGAAAGCCTGCTCGTTGATTAAGAGAGAGACGTCGATCGAAGTCTTTTCAAAGTTTGCCCTGAAGCCTTCAGGATAAACTTCTATCGATGATGCTTCGTCAAGAGTCCTTTCCTGACAGGTGATTTCCTTGAAAAAATGGACGTTTCCCCTGTGATACCCGTTTTCAAGGTTAGGGGAACCGAATAAATATTGAAAGTAACCGTCTTTTCTGTCCGTGTAGGCCAGTCGTCGTTTGGAATTTTTTTCAAGCTGTATGTACATGGTAAAAGAATACCTAATTGCAGAAAAATTCGCAATTAGTACACATTGTACGACTATTTTTCAAGAAGCTTCGGATGACGGTCTGCAAGATGTCGGGCAAGGTAAACGAAAGGTGTGTCCGCAAGGCTTGTCACGATGAAAATCATGTAACCGAAAATCAGAATCTGGATGAGCACATCTTTCGGGAATACGCCGGCAAAAGCAAGCAGGTTGAAGGAAATTACGTTGATGAGCTGGCTTACCATTGTGGAACCGTTGTTCCTGAGCCAAAGTAATGCCCGGTGATTGCCGAACTTTTTTTCTGTCCATGACCAGATGGCATGATATGCCCATACGTCATAGATTTCGCAGATTGCATAGGCTGCAAGACTTGAAAGCATTACCCGCGGTGTGTTCGCAAATACAGTGCGGATAGGAGACGCCATGCTGTCGCCCTCTGCAGGCACATACAGGAACCATGTCTGGCTTATGATGATGAAGGTGATGTTTGCCGCAATGCCGAGCCATACACAGCGTGAGGCGTGCTTTTTTCCGTACAGCTCGCTCATTATGTCCGTTGCCAGAAAAGAAGAGGCAAAAAGGACGTTTCCAAGAGTTGTGTCCATGCCGAAAGCGTGAACAAGAATAAGAACTTCTATGTTTGCGGCAATCGTGCAGATTACTGTCCATGCGTACAGTCCCAGTTTTCCAAAAAGCCGGAAAAAGCCTACCAATCCGCCGAAAAATAAAAAAATACTCGCGATTAAAATGATTTCATTCTGAAAATGCATATAAAATTCCTTATGTTTGAAAGGCAACTTACTTTCTTCTGTCAATTGCGCTGAAAAGCCTTGAATGAGCGATTGCTTCGTATTCAGTGCCCTTTTTGCCGTAGTTTGCAAACGGATAGATTGAAATGCCGCCTCGTGGGGTGAAAATACCTTCCACTTCCAGGTACTTTGGTTCCAGAAGTTTTACAAGGTCTTTCATGATGATGTTAGCGCAGTCCTCATGGAAATCTCCGTGATTCCTGAAACTGAAAAGGTAAAGCTTCAGGGATTTTGATTCCACTATAAACTGGTCAGGAATGTAATTGATTTTGATTTCTGCAAAATCAGGCTGCCCGGTCTTAGGGCATAAAGACGTGAATTCCGGGCAATTCAAGGTTACCATGTAATCGTTGTCCGGGTGTTTGTTTGGGAACTTTTCCAAAAGCTCCGGGTTGTAGTCGTAGGTGTACTTCGTGTTCTGGTTTCCCAGCAAAGTAACGCCTTCCAACTCCGAGTCAGTGCGGCTCATAATGTGCTCCTTAGTTTTTATTTAAGAGAGGATGGTTACGAACTCTCTGCAGAAAAGTCTGCTATAGAAGAATATATTGATTTTAGCCGTGGCAAACAATAAGAAATTTGACTTTTTCCCATATTAGTTATATCTTTAAAAAATGGATTCTAAGGAAATTTTACTCTCTATCGTAGAAAATTTTTACGAAAGCGATACACAGAATCTGATTTATTTGTCTCTTTCCGAGCGTCTCATCAATCAACTTAAGGAAGTTTTAGGAGATGCAGTTTCCGTTATTGATTTACAAGATAACTATTCACCGCTCAAGCCTTTCCTTCAGATTTTAAAAGACAAGAATCCTGATCCTAAAATTCTTGAGAACGCATCTTATTCTCTTCAGCGTGAGACATTCAAATCTTTTTTTGAGCGCGGCTATGTAAAAGACCGCAAGGATATTTTTGTCCGGGAAGAAATACTCTACGAAAAAAAACGCATACGTAAAACTGTACTTGAGCTTCTGCAAAAGTATTTCAGCGGAAAATACTTTATCCTTAATGCCCAGCTTTTGAGCGAAGAATCCCTGGAAATTCTAAAGGGTTTTGAGAACATTGATTTCAAGGGCAAGATTGCATTCTGTTTCAACGGACTCAAGATAGAAGACAGCCCTCAGTTCATGCGTGAATTCGTTCATTCGATTGCAAACAAGCTGACTTATTATTCAATCGACACTACAGAGGATTTTGAGGGAACAGGCCTGCATAACAAGCAGTTCTTCAATATGCCTTTTACAGATCTGCTTCACGTAATCACTTCATATTCTCAGTTCCTTGCTCTTGGCGAAGGTCAGACAATCATAAAGAAAATTGAATC
>JAFPCT010000138.1 GCA_017390125.1 Treponema sp. | reverse complement strand
GTTCCGTCCTCAAAACTTACCACAAGCTGAGGAAGAATATTCCGTGGGTTTTCTGAAATTACGATAGGCTCAAAGCGGATTGTATACATACGGTTGTTCAGATAAACCTTAAGGTTGTTAAGGCGGAACACACCTGAATCAGCAAAGTTCAGCCAAAGCTCAATTTTTGTTCCGCTTTCTGAATCTGAATATTCCGAACGGCGGAGAGAGACAAAGTTCACGCCGCCAGGCAGATCAGGAATCTGAGCCTGTACGTTCTCTGACTTGACATACGGAATCTTTACTTCGAAAGCACAATCCGTACCGCTGAAATTGTTCTTGTTCACGGCAGTTACGGTCAGAGCCTGAATCATATTGTATGTAATCCTCTGGGCAGAGATGTCCTGCATGCAGAATAATGCAAGCAATGCACAGAGGCTCAGTCTTAGTAGTCCATGATTGAATTTGATTTTTCTGTCTTTTCGCTGTTTTTCCATTGCTTTTTATCGTACTCCCTGATTCGTTCAAAAACTGCATTTTCAAGCGTATCGTAATCTTTTGTTTCGCTTACCTGAGAAATGCTGTTTTCCTTGGCACGGGCTTCCTTTTCAGAATTTTTTAATGAAAGCTCAAGATTTATCTTTGCATTGATTTTTGTACCGTCTATTTTCATGGCCTCACGGAAATAATGGGCGCTGGTATCAAAATCACCCTTCCGATAGGCAATTATGCCGCAGTTATACAGAGTGGCATACTTAACCGGTTTATCCGCATAATCCAGAACCTGTGCAAAACGGTCAAGGGCGGCATCATTTTCATTTTGAGAAAGATATGTTACGGCAAGGTCGTAGACTGCATACTGCTTGAGAAGCTCATCGTCGGAATGCTCTGCTTCGTAGGCGGTCTGGAAAAATCCGGCAACAGAATCGTTATAGCGCTTCTGGTACCAGTCCCAGGTGCTGTCAAGAATTGTCTTTGCCCCGAAAACCCTTTCCTTGCAGGAAGTGAGCATGAGCACCAGCAGAACAATTGTTGCGGAAGAATGTTTATGCAGGCGGGATGCAATACCATCCGGATTAAGCTCGCTGATGACGAAGCCCAGCACAAGGAAGAATATTCCAAGTCCCAGGAACAGCTTGTAGCGCTGAACAGGCTTGAGCTCGTAAGTGACAAAGAATTCATCGTCGTCAGCATTGCGGTCACCGGAAGCAGATTTTCCGGGAGAATGTTTCTTAATTGAATCCAGAAGCTCCAGGGCGGAACCCGGCTCCGTGGCGTCAATGTATGAGACCTGCAGGTCTGAAATGCGGGTTGCGGCATTTTTTTTCATTGCGCTGGCACAAGCCGCCTTAAGTTTTTCCAGACGAAGGGCTGTCATCACAGGAGTTTTTCCGTCACCGGAAATAACCTTGGTCTCACGCTCGCTTCCGAATCCCACAAGATAAACAGAGACACCGTTTTTAATGCACTCCGACAGAGCTCCTTCCAAAAGTCCGTCAGTCTCATCACCGTCTGTAAAAAACCAGATTGTATTTGCCTCACTGGAATTTGACGGAAATGATTTGAGGGCAGCACGGAGCCCTTTTCCAAGGCTTGTTCCCACAGAGCTCATCAAATCCGGAGAAAGGGAATCCAGCAGGGATTCTACCACGGAGCGGTCTTCAGTAAGAGGAACTACAAGCACGCCGTCACCTTTTGCAATTACAACGGAAATTGCAGTCCTGTCCATATGGGAAATGAGCATCGATGCATATTTTTTCGCAGCTTCCAGACGGCTTATTCCGCCGGGAGCGTCCTCTGCATTCATGCTGTAGGAAATGTCAAAAACAAGGGAAACCGCCTTTCCGCTTTTCTGAACAGGCTCAAGGTAAGTACCCCATGAAAAACCTGCATAGGCAAGAACCAGCATTGTCCAGAAAATCATTATGCAGACGGTTTTCAGTGCAATGGTAACCGGAAAGCGCTTTATGCGTTTTGCAAGAATTGAATCATCAGCTTTTACAGTGATTTTTTTATAGCTCTGCATTACTTTAAGATAACGCACAACTTCTATTGAAACTGCAGGAATCAAAAGCAGAAGTCCGTACAGAGCTTCAGGTCTTTGACATGAAAAATTCATTACATAAACTCCTGTAAGCATACACTTCGGATGAACCAGCCGAAGGCAAAGAGAATACCAGCAATAAGTATGAGCTTGTCGTAGAATTCGTAATTAACTGTCTTTGAATGATATGTCTGCACCACTCCCTGATTTTTTATAATTACAGAGAGAGCAAGCGAGAAATCACCTACAGACTGAATCTCAAAAAAACGTCCGCCGCCTATCTGGGCAATCGAACGGAGCGCCGTGATGTCAAAGGTTGAGTCAAGGAATCCGGCATAGGATTTTCCGGTAACCGGATCCTCGTATTCAATCGGAACCGAACCGTCACTTCCGACACCAAGAGTGTAAACCGTTATGTTGTTTTTGAACGCAAGCTCTGCAGCAGTCTCCGGGTGAATCGAACCGGCATTATTTTCTCCGTCGGTGATCAGAACAATGCATTTTTTTGGAGCAGCAGAACTTACCATGTGGAAAACAGCCGTCGAAAGCCCGGTTCCTATTGCAGTACCGTTGCCAAGATAACCGAGCTGAATGCTTCTGAGCCGTTCCATGAAAATGTTTTTGTCGACCGTAGGAGGAATCACAATGGAAGCATCCTCCCCCATAGCAACAACACCGAAAGACGCACCAGGGTTTGAATTCACAAGCTCCATTACCGCTTTTTTTGCAACCTCAAGCCGGGTGACAGAGCCTATGTCCTTTGCCGCCATTGAAGGACTTACGTCTATTACAAACATAACGTCCGTTCCCCTGGAAGTATAAATACGCTCCTGCCTGTAGATTACTGGCTCAGCGAGGGCAAACACGGCGATTGCGAAAGCAAGGCTTGTGCATACCCGTGAGAACATTGAGGCAAAGTTTCGGGGAGTTCTTTTCCATTCAAAGGACTTGCCGTTCCAGTCAGAAATGGTCAGCAAAAATGCAAGACGTGAAAAAAATCCTGTTTTTCTGAGCAGGTAAAGAGCCGGGATAAAAAGCAGGAGCAAAAAAGCGGCTGGATTCTGAAAATCTGGCATTATTTTCCCCTCTCAAACAATCTTATGATTGCGCGTGAAGTTTCTATCTTTTCAGCGCGCTCACCTTCCTGAAGTCGTGCCGCATGGGCATTCTCCGGAAGTTTTTTTGAATCTATGGAATTCCGGGCGAAGCGGACATAATCCATACGCATGAAAATTTCGACAATTGCCTCAAGGTTATCTATTATAAAACCTTCCATTACACCGCCGGTCGCCTTATGGAAAGCAACCACGAACTGGTTCGTACTGAGCGCAAAAAAATTGATTCCGAAACGAACCGTAAGATATTCGCGGAAAATTTTCTGAATCGCAGTACAAAATGCAACGTCGTTTATCTTTGAAGAATTCTTCTCAAGTTTTTTAAGCTGTCTCAACGCCCGCCTTGAGCTTCTTGCATAGCGTTTTACAGCACGGCGGGCCTTGATCTTGTCCGAAAATTCCCGCCATCGGACTGCAAACTGAACTGCCATAACAAGAAGTATCAGCAGAAGGATGAAACCGCCGTAAACAAAGTAAATTGTGCCCGGAAAAAGCAGGGGCGAGACAAAAGGCCTCAGAGAAACGTCATCATTCTGAAGCACAGAGCTTACCTCTATGGCATCAAGGTCAATTTCAAAAGCAATGCTTGCGTTTCCGAAAACAAGGGAATACAGATCGAAGGAAGGAAACTTGAGCACACCCGGCTTCCACGGAATGAAGGTAATGTCCACAGTGTACAAGTCACCGTTACGCAGCAGGACTGCATTCAAAATAGTAAAGTCTTCGTTATCAAGGGAAAAAGGAAATTTTTCCGGAATGAGTTTTTTTTCAGAAAGAAACTCTTCGTCCGGGAAAAAATCAACTCCTGAGCGGAAGGTATAATGAAGCTGAGCAGTATCGCCAACGTATATTTTTTTTGGAACTACAATCTGCTTTACATCCGACTGAGAAAACACGGAAAAGGCAGACAGAATAAAAATCAGGGAAAGAAACAGCTTTTTCAAATTCTGCCTCCCTTCTGGGAAGATGAATATTTAAAGCCTGAGGCGAAAAAGTCGGAAAGTTTGCGGACGGCATCTTCTTCCGTTGAAATGGGAAATGACCTTGCACCATGACGGAGACAGTACGACTCCAGCCGTGCGCTTCTCTTGCGGTAATCATCACGCCATGAGGACTTGAATATTGCGGAAAGGGTCGGAAGCACGAGCCTTCTGCCGGTCTCAGAATCAACAAAAGGAACGGCTCCCATTTCAGGGATTTCCCAGTCTGTTGAATCAGTAACCTGAACTGCAACTACATCATTTTTCTGGGCAAGGATTTTAAACGGCTCTTCCCATCCGCTGGTCCTGAAATCTGAAATCACGAATACAAGGGAATGATGCCGGAGAATCCGTGCAGCACCGCTTATGGCATTTCCAAGCACAGAGCCCTGGGCAATATTGTCAACTTCATCAAGTTTTGTAAGCAGATGCATTGACTGGCTTCTTCCTGCCTCAGGAACAGAGGAGAAATGAATCTTTCCGTCAAAAAATACAGCACCGACCGGACTTTCATTTTGTTCTGCGGCAAGGGTAAGGAGAGCGGCAACTTCTGCGGCAGTCTCATACTTTACCCTGCCCTTTGAGCCTATGAACATGGAAGAAGAACGGTCCACGATCAGGAAAATCTGAAGCTCCTGGTCCTCATCAAACATTTTTACAAAAGGCTTGCCCATTCGTGCCGTAACGTTCCAGTCAATTGCCCTTACGTCATCTCCGCGAAGATATTCGCGTACGCCGGCAAATTCAATTCCCTGCCCGCGGTAAAGCGAACGGAATCCCCCTGACTTCATAGTGTCAGCAAGATGCCGCGCGCACACACGCAAATAAGAGGCTTTCTGTGAAAGAGAATCCCTGGATCCCGCAATCAAATGCTGCATTTAAATATCCTTCAATAAAAAAGTATAATTCCTAAAATCCACCGCGCTCCCGCTGCTTCAGAACAAGCCTTTCAGTTTGCCCCCCGGCAAACTGAGTAGGAGCGTAGAACGCACTCGCTATTTCAGAACAAGTCCAACGCGCTCCTACGGGACCGGAATGAAATCCAAAATCTTTGCGATGATGTCGTCAGCGGTGATGCTGTCGGCGGCAGCTTCGTAAGAAAGGACAACTCTGTGGCGAAGAACAAGCGGAGCTACTGCTTTAACATCTTCCGGAAGAACGAATGAACGGCCGGCAAGAAGAGCCGTAGCCTTTGCGCACCGAAGGATTGCAATTCCTGCTCGAGGAGATGCACCAAAAGTAATGTAGCGCGTAATGTCATGCTCAGACTGTTTTTTCGCAGACTTTCTTGTAACTGAAATAATCTGAACTATATACTCAACAATCTTGTCGTCACAGACAATCTGACTGTTCAAATCACGGAAACGGATCAAATCTCTTGCAGTAAGAATCTGATTTACATGCACTTTTGAAGCCGCGCCCTGAGTCTTTACGATTTTGATCTCCTCCTCTGCAGAAGGATATCCTACTGTAAGTTTAAGGAGGAAACGGTCAAGCTCAGCTTCCGGAAGATTATAAGTTCCTTCCTGCTCGATAGGGTTCTGAGTAGCAAGAACGAAGAACGGATCCGGAAGCCTGTAGGTTTCCTCACCGATGGTAACCTGTTTTTCTTCCATTGCCTCAAGCATCGCTGACTGAACTTTTGCAGGAGCACGGTTAATCTCATCGGCAAGGACTACATTTGAGAAAACAGGTCCTTTACGCACGCTGAAAGTACCCTTTGACTGCTCGTAAATCAAAGTTCCGCTTACATCAGCAGGAAGAAGGTCCGGAGTAAACTGAATTCTCTTGAAATCCAGACCGCTTATCTCGGCAAAAGTTTTGACAGCAAGAGTCTTTGCAAGTCCTGGAACACCTTCAAGAAGTACGTGTCCGCCGGCAACAAAAGCCGTAAGGATTCCGTCGATAAGGGCTTCCTGGCCCACAAGGCGCTTTTTTGCTTCCGTACGGCATTTTTCAACAAGAATCCGTAGGCTTTCCAATTCTGATTCATTTATGTTATTTTTTTCCATTTTTAATCCCGAAATTGCATAAATATACAATTTAATCAGTAATTTCATTGACAATAAATCGTCATTTCAGAATAATTCAATTTATCATGTTGAACCCTTTAGCACAAGAATTAAACGATTTATTAAAAGGTACATCAGCAGAAGTCCTCTTCTCTGATTTAGGAAAACGAATTTACTTCCCTCGCGGAATCATTTCCCAGGGCGGCGAAGCAAAACAGAAAGCAAGCGTTGCAAACGGAACAATCGGAACAACCGTAATAAACGGCAAACCGGCTATTCTTCCGTCCGTTCAGAAATGGGCACCGGAAATGACTTCCGGCGAACTTGTAGCTTACGCTCCTACAGCAGGTATTCCTGCAATCCGAGAAGCATGGAAACAGAAACAGATTAAAAAGAATCCTTCTCTTGCAAACAAAAAGACTTCACTTCCGGTTGTAGTTCCAGGACTTACAGCAGGACTTTCATACATCATGGATCTTTTCGTTGATGCAGAAAAACCTATGCTGGCTCCAAACCCAAGCTGGGACAACTACGTTTTGATCGCAGAAGCACGCCGGGGCTCGGAATTCCATCAGTTCGATATGTTCAGCAACGGCGGGTTCAACATCAAAGGGCTTGAGGAAGCTGCAAAAGCAGAAGCAAAGAAATACGGCTCTGTAAGAATCATCCTTAACTTCCCTCAGAATCCTAGCGGATACAGCCCGACAAGCGCAGAAGTAAAGGAATTGTGCCGCATTCTTAAAGAAATCGGTGACACAGGTGCAAAGGTTCTTGTAATCAGCGATGACGCATATTTTGGACTTAACTACGAAAGCAACATTGAGCCGGAAAGCCTTTTCGCTCACATTGCAGACCTTCACGAGAACGTTCTTGCTGTAAAAGCAGACGGTCCTACAAAGGAAGACTTTGCATGGGGGCTCCGCTGCGGATTCCTTACTTTCGGATGCAAGGGATACACAGACGCACAGTACGACGCTCTTGTAAAAAAACTCATGGGCGTAATCCGCTCTTCAGTAAGCTGCGCCGCTACACCAAGCCAGAATCTCATCCTTAAATCTTTTCAGGACCCGAACAACGATGCAGAAAAAGCTGCGTTCCTCAAAGTTCTTGAAGGCCGCTACCGCAAGGTACGAAATTTCGTGGACAGCCACAAATGCTCTGGTCTTGAGGCACTTCCGTTCAACTCAGGCTACTTCATGAGTTTCCGAACAATCGGAATCAACGCCGAGGATCTCCGCGTAAAACTTTTGAATGAAAAGGGAATCGGTACAATCCAGATTGACGAAAGTACACTTCGCGTAGCTTTCTCAAGTATCGAAGAAGACCTTATCGAAAAGGTTTACTCTGAAATTTACGCAACAGCCGAGGAAATGAAGCGTGCATAAAAAATCATTGCTGTCAGTTCTGAGCCTCGCCCTGATTTTCCAGTTTTTCTGCGGATGCTCCGCAAAAACTCAGGAAAAAAGGCTTGTTATCTGGACTGACAGCCGTGAAACCGC
>JAFPCT010000137.1 GCA_017390125.1 Treponema sp. | reverse complement strand
GGAATGAACCGCGTTGATGAAATCGGAGAGATTGCGGCTGTTCTCAAACCTAAGTATGCGGTAATTACAAATATCGGTACTGCTCACATTGGAATTCTTGGAAGCCAAAAAAATATAGCAATTGAAAAACGAAAGATTTTTGATTACATCCCTTCTGACGGTGTAGCCTTTGTTCCGGCTGAAGATGATTTTAAGGACTTCCTTGGAGAAAAAGTAAAGGGCTCTGTTATCTGTTATGGAACTTCTGTTCCGGCAGATAGCAGTAATGCCCAGTTTATCAAGGACTGCGGTCTTGAAGGCACTGTCTTTAAATTCGAAAACGAAGTAATTTATCTTCGAAATCCTGGCGTTTACAACTACAGAAATGCTCTTGCTGCTTGCGCAGTTGGAAAAAAACTCGGACTTTCTGCAAGCCAGATAAAAGCCGGGCTTGAGCGGTTTGAGCTTCCTTCAGGACGTATGGAGACAAAGGATGTTGTCCTTAAGACTGGTGTGAAGATTACTCTTATAAAGGACTGCTATAACGCAAATCCAGATTCTGTGATGAATGTGCTTGATTTCTGCAGTTCAATTGAAAATACCAGACAGAAAATTTACGTTCTGGGTGACATGCTTGAGCTTGGTGAAAAGTCTGGTGAAGAGCATGCCCGTGTCGCTGCAAAGGCCGTAAAGTCAAAGCCGGGGCTGATGATTTTAATCGGCAAGGAAATGAAGACCGGTTATGAGGAAGCTTTGAGCGCCGGCTTTAAAAATGTCGTATACATTCCTTCTCATGATGAGAATGCAATAAAGGAAGCGTCTGAAAATATCTTGAGCTGCGCAAAAGACAATGATGTGGTTCTGCTTAAAGCAAGTCATGGAATTGCACTTGAACGCATTATTCCTATCATTCTGAAAGAGGGGGAGTAAAGTGGGCAGCTATAATTTTTTTGCAGACCGTCCTGTGGATCGGTATAAAAAAAGCGACCTTGGATTTTCAGTGTCAGTAATCCTTTTGCTGGGGTTCGGACTTTTTACTCTTTATTTTTGTTCTCAGAACTATGCTGCGAGAATTTTTGACGATTCATTCTATTTCTTCAAGCGGCAGTTCCTTTGTGTTCTTGTAGGACTTTTCGGATTTTTTGTCCTTGCATTTCTGCCGTTGAAGTCAATCCGAAGAATTCTGCCGGTAATCACTGTTGCTACTCTTGTAATCTGTATCCTTACTTTTGTGCCGGGACTTTCTGTTGAAAAAAATGGTGCCCGCCGATGGATCAAGATGCCTATGAATTTTACCCTTCAGTCTTCTGAGGTCGTGAAATTTACAATTATCCTTTACCTTGCAAATTATTTTGACAAGCAGATAAATATTCCTGTAAAGGAAGACAGGAACGTGCTTAATGCTGTTCTTATAATGCTTCTTTTTATAGCTCTGGTTCTTTTTCAGAAGGATTTTTCAACTTCGATTTTCCTTTTTTCATTCTGCTGCCTGTTTTTCTGGGCCTGCGGAATGAAAATACGATGGATTTGGTTCATTGGATTTCTTGCGGCTCTAACCTTCGCGTACTTCCTTCTTTCGGAGGAATACCGCATAGAACGAATTATTTCGTTTCTAAGGCCGAATGAACGCCTGGACTCCGGAAACTATCAGAGCATGGCGGCCAAAAGGGCTATAAGTGCCGGCGGTTTCTGGGGTGCGGGAATAGGTTCCAAACTTGTTCAGAGCAACCGGATACCTGAAGTTCAGGCGGACTACATCTTTGCAAGCTGGGCAGAAGCCATGGGGCTTGGAGGAGTAGTTTCCTATTTTGCGCTTCTGGGATTTTTTGCATGGAGGGGAATAAGAATTGCCTTCTGGAGCAGGAACCGGTTTGCGGCCTTCGGAGCTTTCGGGTTTGTCGCGATGATCATCATGCAGACCCTGATAAACTGTGGTGTAGTGTGCGGAGCCCTTCCTTCAACAGGAATTCCGCTGCCCTTCTTCAGTCTCGGAGGAAGCTCAATAATCATAACCCTGTGCATGTGCGGTTTCGTAGTAAATGCTTCCAGATGTGATACCGATGATAACGATGACGAGCTGGATGATTATGTTGAAATTGAAAGTATTGAGGGAGTAGAAAGTTATGAGTGATTTTACAATAAAGTTTGATGAATATGAGAATGAGGATGTCTTTTCCTCTCCGAAAATTCCGGGAGAAAAAAATGAAAGCGGTGCATCCCGAGAGGACGGACTTACACGGGTCATTAAGATAATTTTCATGCTTCTTTCTGCGTGCATTGCCTTTGAATTCGCTTTCTATAAATTCATCCGTCCGAGCCTCAGCTCTCCGCAGGTATCAGTTTCCGGAACAAAGAATTATTCTGCAAAGGAGCTTGTTGACCTGCTACGCCCGATGAATGCCAGAAACTGGTTTGAATTCAATGAGAATTCTGCGGTTTCAATTCTTGCCAGTGTCAGCGGAATTTCATCTGTCACTGTAAGGAAAGTGTTCCCGAACAGAATCTACATTTCTGTTCATGAACGTGAGCCTGTTGCGGTAACCTTTATCAGTCAGAACGGAAGAAGCCGTGCGGTTCAGATTGACAGAAGCGGCGTTCTGTTTCCGGAGCGTTTTGTGGAAGGTTCTGACATTAATTCGGTGCCAATTATTTCCGGACTTCCGGTTGAGCATATGACAGAAGGAATGCGCATTCCTGCAAAATTCCGTCCTTTACTTGACCAGATTGCGGAAATTCAAAAGAATGGACATAAGTATCTTGCTGCCGTAAGCGAAATTTGTGTGATTCAGAAAGAATATGGCAATTATGAGCTGGTTTTAATTCCAGCTGGGGCTAAAATAAAAGTTCTTACTGACCGAACATTAAATGAAGACGCTTTAAAATATATGATGGTGGCACTCGACGTTGTTAATAGAATTGAGCCGTATGTATCGGAAATAGATTTACGCTATGGTTCTGTTTCTTATAGAAAGCGCCCGGACAGGTAGGAAAAATGATTGTTGGTCTAGACATTGGA
The DNA here is from genome assembly GCA_017390125.1 of Treponema sp. Classification (GTDB taxonomy): domain Bacteria; phylum Spirochaetota; class Spirochaetia; order Treponematales; family Treponemataceae; genus Treponema_D. The sequence goes on along the minus strand of JAFPCT010000137.1, from coordinate 7,201 downwards.
ACTTGTTGGATTCGTGTTGCTATAGCTGATTATGATGAGAATGGTCAGCTTAAAATTATTGGAACTTCTTGCGAAAAGTCCATGGGCTTAAGGAACGGCAATATTGTAAATATAGAAGCCGCTTCCAATGCGATCCGCAATGCAATTGAAAATGCAGAGCAGAATGCAGGCGTTGAAGTTCAGGTCTGCAATACGATCGTGGGCGGAGAGCTTATAGAAGGTCTTAATGCAACAGGTAAAGTTGCTGTATCAACAAAGGGAAGGTCACAGGGTGAAATCTCTGAAAGTGACCTGGAGCGTGTCCGGGAGTCTGCTACTGCAGTTCAGCTTTCCCTTGACCGCAAAATGCTGCATGTCATTACACAGGAATATATTGTTGACAATGTAAGGGGGATAAAGGATCCGCTTCATCGTCTGGGTGTATGCCTTGAGTCCGCAGTTCATATCATTACTGCTTCAAAAAATACAATTCAGAATATTGCTTCATGTATTGACCGCGCAGGTTACCACATGGATCATGTTTTTCTTAAGACTCTTGCCGCAACTCATGCTGTTGCGAATGAAGATGAGATGGAGCTTGGTTCCATTATTGTTGACCTTGGTGCCGGAACTACAGATATCCTTGTTCTTTTGAACGGAGCTCCTGTATGTACGGCTTCAATTCCGGTTGGCGGAAATCTTGTAACAAATGACATTGCGCTTGTGCTCGGCATTCCTGTTGCGGAGGCAGAGCGAATAAAAATAGAAGCCGGATGCTGCTATATGGATAATGTTGATCCTAAGCGTACGGTTATTGTGAATGGTGTCGGTGGACAGCCTCCGCGGGAATTCTATCAGGCTGATCTGTGCGACATTATTGAGCCGCGTATACAGGAAATCTGTGAGATGGTGATCAATAAGATTATTGAAAAAACTACGCTCACATCCATGTCTGGAAACATTATCCTTGTCGGCGGCGGCGCAAAGATGGACGGTATCCTTGAATGCGTCCAGGATTCCTTTGGTACTCAGAACGTGCGCATTGGAAATCCGGAAAAGATGGGCGGCATAGAGGAAGATTATGCAGGACCGGAATGGGCGACAGTAATTGGTCTTGTGCGTGCATGCAAAGATAATTTCAGCCGATCGGTAGGAAAAAAAGTTAAAAATCGGCAAAGATATGAAAAAGCTGGTAAATCAGAAAATAAATTTCTGAAGCTTCTGAAATCATTATTCTAAGTTGGTGGGTAAATTGGGAGAAACTTATGGAAATCGAAGTAATTAATGAACAGGGATCAAATTTAAGCAATGAAAATCCTACAGTAATCAAGGTCGTAGGATGCGGCGGCGGCGGTTCGAATGCCGTAAACCGTATGATCGAAGCAAATATCCAGAATGTTGATTTTATTGCGCTTAATACTGATTTGCAGGCTTTGAATAAATCTGTTGCAGAAAAGCGCCTTGCAATCGGACAGAAGCTTACTCAGGGACTTGGGTGCGGCGGTGATCCTTCGATTGGTGAGAAGGCCGCAGAAGAAGATAAGGAAGCAATTACAAACATCCTTCGTGGTGCGAACATGGTTTTTGTTACTGCCGGAATGGGCGGAGGAACAGGAACTGGTTCTGCTCCTGTTGTTGCAAAAATTGCCCGGGAGCTCGGTGCTCTTACTGTTGGTATCGTAACGACACCTTTCACATGGGAAGGAAAACGTCGCATGGAGCTTGCTCAGGAAGGTCTTAAAAAGCTTCAGGACGCAGTAGACTCTGTTATTGTAATTCCTAACCGCAAGATATGTGAGGTTTTCGGCGAAGGTCTTTCTTTTGTAGAGCAGTACCGTGCGGCAGACGACTTGCTTCGGCAGAGCATTGAAGGAATGTCTACAATCATCACTAAATACGGAACTCCGAACATTGACTTTGCTGACGTTCGTGCTGCCATGAAGGGGCAGGGAACGGCAATTTTTGGAATTGGCGTTGCCAGCGGTGAAAACCGGGCTGTTGATGCCGCTCAGATGGCAATAAACAATCCTCTCCTTGAGGATACAAATATTGACGGTGCAAAGCACTTCCTCATAAACGTGTGCGCAAGCAGTGACTTCAAGTTGAATGAGCTTGAGGAGATTTCTGGCATTGTATGTGCTTCTGCAAGCAAAAATTATGAGCTGAAGCCTGGTATTGTAGTCGATGAGGCTATGGGTGAAAGCATTAGTGTTACTGTTATTGCAACAGGATTTACAGGGAATGGTGCTCAGGAAGATGAAGTAAGACCGGAGCCTGTAAAGGAAAAGAAAACAGGAGATGCAAATACAATTTCAGCTTCTGATTTCGACAGCCTGCTTTCAGGAACAAAGTCTGATTTGACTTCTGAAAATCCAGGATTGTTTGATTCTATTCAGGAACAAGAGGAAACTGGCGGACGGGGAGAAAACCCGAATGCCTATGTTTCTTCATTTACAAAAGTTAAGACCGCATCAGATGCTAATGTTGACGTGAACGATGTAAGTACACCAGCCTGCTTAAGAAGAAACCGTGAACTCAGAAGAGACATTACATTCAACAGAAAATAAACTTGAGAAAAAACTTGATTCTTTTTTGATGAGCTTTTACACCGATCTGCTTATGGTGGAAAGGCTCTCAAAAAAGAGCGCAGAAACCTATCGTTTCTCTGTTGAGCTTTTCCTCCGCTGGTGTTCCAGGGAACATATAAAGCTGGCGGACGTTACAATTCAAAATCTGATATATTACCTTACATGGCGTAAGACAGAGGAAAAGTCTGAGATGACTCTTTTAAAGGACATTTCCTCTCTTCGCTCTTTCGGTTCGTTCATGGTAAGGCGGGGCATGTGGAAGGAAAATCTTCCTCTTATGCTTGAGCGCCCGAAGACCGGCCGTAATCTGCCTAAAGTCCTTTCCCTTGAGCAGGTGAATAAGCTCCTTTCTACGATTGATGTCTCAACTGATTTAGGAAAACGGGATGACGCTCTGTTTGAGCTCATTTATTCCTGCGGTCTGCGTATAAGCGAGGCCTGCGGTCTTTTGATGGAAAACCTTCATCTTGATGAAAAGATAATTCTTGTCAGCGGAAAGGGAGATAAGGAAAGAATTGTTCCTTTTGGTGAGACAGCCAGAAAAAAAATAGAGATATATCTTAAAGATGTCAGGCCAAAGCTTGCCGGAAAAAGGCTTGTAAAAGAAGTGTTCCTCAACTACAAGGGGCTTCCTATTTCCAGAAAAGGAGTCTGGAAGCGTTTTCAGGAGCTTGAGCTGCTGAGCGGCGTGGAGGCGAAGGTTCATACATTGAGACACAGTTTTGCGACTCATCTGCTTGCCGGGGGAGCGGACCTGCGTTCCCTTCAGGAGCTTTTGGGCCATTCAGACCTTTCTACCACGACAATTTATACTCATATTGAAAACCATGAGCTTGCGAAATATCACCAGAAGTATTTTCCAGGACATTCTGATCTGCCTCCTGATGAATTTAACAAAAAATGATCCTAAAACTAAAAAATAAATTTCTTATTTTAAAAAAACTCTGTATATTTAAATAAGCGCATTTTGCGAAAATGGAGAATGTAATGAAAAATTTAAAGACTGTAAAAATTCTTTCTGTACTGGCTCTGACCTCTCTTCTTTTTTCTGCATGTAACGTTAATAGCAAGCAGCTGCTTGCCAAGCGAATAAAGCACATGCAGGAGGCTTCTGGAAATCCTGTTTCCATCGAAGAAATAAAATCTGCCATAAACAAATATGATGAGCAGGCCAAGCAGGTTCAGATGAAAAACGGAAAAATCGGACTCTGGTACAAGATTCTTGGAACCCGTTACATTGACCGCAAAATGTATGGCGAAGCTTTGAAATGCTTTCAGACAGCATTGGAATTTTATCCGGAAAATCCTAACCTTTATTATTATACTGCAGTTTGCGCCGGCTACATGAGTCATGCCGCACTGGATTTTGACGCTGTCGGAAATTTTGAAAAAAAGCAGAATTATCTTAACCTTTCTGAATCAGCTTATCTTCGTGCACTGCAGATTGACCCGCGTCTTACCACCGCGCTTTATGGAATAGGCGTTCTTTATGTGTTTGAGCTGGATGAGAACGAAAAGGCGATTCCTTACCTTGAGCGCTATCTTGACATTGAGACTAGAAGCATTGACGGAATGTTTGTCCTTGCCCGCGCATATTATTCTACTGAACAGTACGACAAGGCCGTTCAGCTTTATGACAGGATTATTTCTACATCGAAGTCTGCTGAAAAGCGTGCGGAAGCAGAGGCGAACAAAAAGGTGGTTCTGGAACGTTTTTAATGGAAAATAAGCTGAAAGATGAGCTTTTACTGATTTCACTTCACAGAATTTCCTTTTTATCGCTTGCCGAGAAGATTATATTATTGAAAAAACTTGACAGTTTTGTGGACCTTGCATTAATGTCTTTAAATGATATTTGTTCTGTCTGCGGACGGGAGATCAGGTCTTCTGTCTGGGATGGAAAGCAGAATCAGGCGGCCGCTGAGAGGGAGCTTCGGATTATTGAAGCAAAGAAAATTCATTGGCTTTTTTATGCCGGCTCAGAATATCCGGCCCTGCTTAGGGAATGCCCCAATGCGCCCTTCCTGCTTTTTTACAGGGGTAATTCCGGGTGCCTTTTTGGGCGTACTGTGTCAGTTGTTGGTACAAGACGTGTTACCCGGGAAGGCCGCAGAGCTGCCTGGGAATTTTCTCGTGATGCGGCAAATGCTGGCTGCACTGTTGTGTCCGGGCTTGCCGCCGGAATTGATTCTGCTGCTCACAGGGGTGCTGTGGAGGCATGTTTTTCTGCTGTGGAGGCCGGTTCAGAAGCTAATGCAGGTAAAACTGCTGCGGTTCTTCCCTGCGGCTGTGATGAGGTTCTGCCTCATTCAAACGCGGCCCTTGCGGAAAAAATTCTGCTTTCCGGCGGCTGCCTCGTAAGTGAATATGTTCCCGGAGTTCCTGCGGAACCCTGGCGTTTCGTGCAGAGAAACAGAATAATTGCCGCCCTTTCGCCTGCAGCCGTTGTGATTCAGGCTCCGAGGGGGAGCGGTGCACTTATTACAGCTCAGTATGCCCTTGAATACAACAGGGACGTGATGTTTCATAAAGCGTGCTTTTGTGAAAATGCATGCAAAGTCAGTTCTCTTGTTGAAAACGAGTTGAGCAGAAAGGCAATGATGGGGAAAGTCAGTCGTTCAAAAACTGAGAATACAGCGGAAAGGTATCTGGAAGCTGGCGCTCCGGTTATTGACGGCTATGAAGATTATGTAAAATGTCTGGCAGAAGTGCCGGGGATAAGAAGTGCCGAAAAACAGCAGCTACAATTGTTTTGAGGCAAGGATGATTATATGGCGGAAAAGAAAGCTGTGGAAAAGAAATCAAAGTCTAAGACATCTCAAACGCTGGTTATCGTAGAGTCTCCTGCAAAGGCTCATACAATCGAAAAATATCTTGGTCCTGGGTTTGTTGTAAAAGCGTCAATGGGACATTTGATAGATCTTCCGAAAAGCCGTCTTGCAATTGATGTGGAGAATAATTTCCAGCCGGAATATATTACGGTCCGCGGAAGGGCAAAGCTTTTGAAGGAACTTCAGAAAGATGCAAAGAAATCTGACAGAATCCTGCTTGCATCCGATAATGACCGCGAAGGAGAGGCAATCGCATGGCATCTTCGCAACGCCCTGCAGGAAAAAACAGAAGCTCCTATAAGCCGCATCGTGTTCAATGAAATTACTCCTGTGGCAATCAAGGAAGCTGTGCAGCATCCTGGTGAAATTGTAGAGAGCCGGGTTAATGCTCAGAAGGCACGTCGTGTTCTGGATCGTCTCGTAGGTTATAATCTTAGTCCTCTTTTGTGGGCAAAAGTAAAGAACGGTTTGAGTGCCGGGCGAGTTCAGTCTGTTGCGCTTCGTCTTATCTGCGAAAGGGAAGAGGAAGTTGAAAATTTTATTCCGGAAGAATACTGGTCTCTTGATGCAGAATTTTCAAAAGGAAAGACAAAATTTACAGCTCAGCTGGTAAAATATAAGAACGAAACTCCGGAACTGAAATCTGAGGCCGTTGTAAACGATATTATCGCAGAAATCAAGTCTTCAGAATGTGAAGTTACCAATATTAAACAGACTGAAAAGACTGTACGTCCGAAAGCCCCTTTTACAACTTCAAAATTGCAGCAGGCTGCCGCAAACAGGCTTGGCTTTACGTCAAGAAAAACCATGCAGATTGCACAGCAGCTCTATGAAGGTATTAATATCGGCTCTAGCCGTGTGGGTCTCATTACATATATGCGAACAGACTCTGTCCGCATTTCTCAGACTGCCCTTGATGACGTACGGGCATGGATTTCAAAAAATCATCCGGAAGACCTTCCTGAGGAGCCTATTCATTATGCAGTTGGCAAGAGCGCACAGGATGCCCATGAAGGTATCCGCCCGACATACACTGAATATACGCCGGATTCTGTTAAGGAATATCTTTCCCGGGATCAGCTCAGGCTTTATACAATTATCTGGGAGCGGTTTGTCTCAAGCCAGATGAATAATGCCAAGACTACAACTACATCTGCAGAAATTACTGCCGGTGATGCCTTGTTCCGTGTAAGTGCCTCTAAAATTACAGAAAAAGGTTTTTACAGCGTAATCAAGCTTCTTTCTTCAAAAGAGGAAAAATCAGGCTCGTTGCCCTCTCTAAAAGTCGGCGAAAAAATCAAGTCTGAGAAATTCTATCCGGAGCAGCATTTTACGCAGGGGCCTGCCCGATATACGGATGCTTCAATCGTACGTACCCTTGAAGAAAAGGGAATCGGACGTCCTTCAACATATGCACCGATTATTTCCGTTCTGCTTGACCGCTATTATGTTACAAGAAGCAACAAGCAGCTTGTTCCTACTCAGCTTGGCCGCATGATCTGTAAGATTCTTGTGGAATCCTTCCCGGCTGTAATCAACGAGCATTTTACTGCTGAAGTTGAAAACAATCTTGATAAAGTTGAGCAGGATGAGCTTGTATGGAACGGCATGATAAGCGACTTCTTCACACCGTTTAAAAAGAGGGTTGAGGAAGTCATGGAATCTGTTGAAAGCGTTAAGGGAAGCCTTGATGAGCCGACTGACAAGATTTGTGAAAAATGCGGAAAACCTATGGTAAAGAAACTTGGCCGCTTCGGCTACTTCCTTGCTTGCTCAGGTTTCCCGGAATGCCACAATACAAAG
>JAFPCT010000136.1 GCA_017390125.1 Treponema sp. | reverse complement strand
GCTTTTGGCGCTGACGTAAAAGTGTGCCGCTTTCTTGGAATAAGCGCTGGTTTTGAATACGGAAAACAGGGAATAAACTCTACTTCCAACAGCACTTTCAACCCTGTCCTTGACAGCGTGGTTGTAGGCGGCGGCGTTGAAATCTATCCTATAGAAAAGCTTACAATCACATTGAGCGGAATGTACTGCAAGTATTTTGACGCTACATATTCCCTCAGCGGAATAAAAACAGAACTGAGCAAAAAAATATCAATGTGCAGCGTAGGAATTACTTACAAAGCATTCTAAACAGAAGGTCAAAAAAAGCTTTCAGTCCTTGTCAGACTGAAAGCTTTTTTCATTTATACGCCGTAATTACTAGTCAGCGAAGAGAGGGGTTGAAAGGTAGCGGTCTCCTGTGTCAGGCAGAAGAACTACAATTGTCTTTCCCTTGTTTTCCGGGCGTTTTGCAAGCTCAATACCAGCCCACAATGCAGCACCAGATGAGATTCCTACAAGAATACCTTCCCTGCGGCCTACAAGTCGGCCAGTAACGAAGGCATCCTCGCTTGTTACAGTAATTACCTCGTCATAAATCTTTGTATCAAGGATTTCCGGTACAAAGCCTGCTCCGATACCCTGAATTTTATGAGGACCTGCACGGCCTTCAGAAAGAACCGGTGAATCAGCCGGCTCAACAGCAACAATCTTTACCCCTGGATTCTTTGACTTGAGGAACTTTCCTACTCCGCTTACAGTTCCACCTGTTCCTACACCCGCAACGAAAATATCAACCTTTCCGTCTGTGTCATTCCAGATTTCCGGACCTGTAGATGCAAAATGAGCCTCAACATTTACAGGGTTTACAAACTGACCAGGAATGAAACTGTCAGGGATTTCCTTTGCAAGTTCATTTGCCTTTTCAATTGCACCAGTCATGCCCTTTGCACCTTCAGAAAGAACAAGCTCAGCACCATAAGCCTTCATAATCTGCCGGCGCTCAACTGACATTGTTTCCGGCATTACGATGATGATACGGTATCCGCGGGCAGCCGCAACAGAAGCAAGACCAATTCCAGTGTTACCTGAAGTCGGTTCAATGATTACGCTGCCAGGCTTAAGTTTACCAGTTTTCTCAGCGTCGTCAATCATTGCTTTTGCAACACGGTCTTTTGCGGAACCTGCCGGGTTAAAATATTCCACCTTAGCAAGAAGTGAAATATCCAGGTTTTCAATTTTTTCAATATTCGAAAGCTCGAGCAACGGTGTGCTGCCGATCAATTCATCTGCTGATTTATAAATCTTTGACATAATACGCCTCCAAAAAAAAGATATGTCTATATTCCCAGTTTGTCAATAGGGAATATAGACATTATAATTTAAATACCTTACAGTTACTGTTTACAGACTCAATGATATTTTCAACCTCCGTTCCCCGGATTTCCCCTGCCCGGCGGTAAATTTCTCCCAGCAGATCAGAGCCGGCTTCGTCAGTTTCAAGCAAAAAGTTTTCCCCCGGAACATCGCGCAGGCATTCAACAGCCCTGCCGGATTCTTTCAGAACAAGGGACCCAAAACCAAAAAATGCACCGGGAATTTTCCTCAAAGTTTCTTCCATCTGCTCCCTGCTTCCGCTGAATCCGTGAAAAAGAACGGCTGGAATCCGTCTCAAACGGCCTGAATCAGCCAGAATCCGCGGCAAAGCCTTCCTGCAGTGAATCACAAGGGGAAAACCGTACTGCTCAGCAAGGGAAAGCTGAATGTCCCATGCTTTCTCCTGCTGTTCCGTCCTTTCTTTCAGTTCTTGGGTATATAAATCAAATCCGGCCTCTCCTGCGGCGGCAATTCTTCCGGACTTCAGCAGCTCCTCAAGAAAATCAGCGTCCTCAAGGTTCAGATACCAGGGATGAATTCCAAAAGAGAGCTTCAGGGTCTTTTCAAGACTATGGTCGGCAAGATATTTCTCCTGATTCATAAAGTCCTGTTTTGAAACAGCACAGCTGATTCCGGAGCAGCAAACCCTGCCGTTTTGCGGCAAATTCACCTGATTTTCACCGAATTTAGGCGAAAAAAGATGAAAATGGGCGTCAAAAAATGAAGAAAACTCTAACATAAAAAAAAATAATACCGAATATATAAATGTAGTTCAAATAACTGAAACCTAACTATTCCATTTGGAGGATTTAATATGAAAAGTTATTCACTTAAGAGTTTGGGAAACAAAAAAGACTACATGACAATCGTTGCAGAAAAAGAAGACGGATATGTAATCCGCATCGTCCGTGATCAGGACGGATACGAAGACGTAAAAACTGACTGGCTCAGCAAAGAACTTTTTGAATGCTGCCTCAGAACTGGATACATCACTGAAATGGATACAGTAGAAGCAGTTGCTGTAAGCGCCTAAAAATACTTTCCGGCAAGAGCCAACGCTGACTGGAGCCTGACCTGCTTATCCTGCACGGCAGGCAGCCAGTTGATTTTTACACCGTTTTTTTCCATAAATCGGAACCAAGTTTCCTGTCTTTTTGCAAACTGACCTATCGCAATAAAGAGTTTTTCAAACATTACTTCTTTCGATTCAATTTTTCCCTGAAGGAAAAGAGAGCACCAGCGGTATTCAAGTCCAAGTTTTTCAAGTCTTTCCCATGAATATCCTGAATCATGAAGGGACTGAACTTCCTCAAGCATTCCCTCCTCAAGACGCTCTTCAAGGCGCTTCTTTATGTTTTCCCTCAGTTTCACCCGGTCAAAAGTTGTTCCCATGATCAAAGGTTTGATTTCCGGTCTTGGATACATTCCCTTCAGAAGCTCGCTTTTCTTCGGCTCCCTGTGGCCAAGAACAATCTCGATTCCCCGGATTACCCTGTCACGCTCAAGAAGATCCGCTTTCGTATGCAGGTCCGGCTTAAGATCAAGATACATCGCACCCAGCTCCTCAAGACTTTTTGAAGCAAGTTTTTCCCTCAGCTCCTTGTCCTCCGGAACATCAACAAGCTCGTAATTCCTTACGATTGCATCCAGATACATGCCGGTTCCGCCTACAATTACAGGAAGAACCCCTCTCTCCCGCAGGGAATCAAAAACCCGGTAAAAATCCTGCTGATAATGAAATACATTGTATTCCTCTCCAAGATCGGTTATGTCGATCATGTGATAAGGGAGAGGCTTTCCTTCATAAACGTAATCCTTAAGGTCTTTTCCTGAACCTAAATCCAGCCCCTTGTAGGTCTGTCTGGAATCAGCGGAAATTACTTCTCCGCCGAAATGTCCGGCAAGCTGGACACCGATATAAGTTTTTCCTACGGCTGTAGGTCCAAGAACTACTATGCAGTTATATTCGCCCATAAAGCCTACATTACGCGGCAGATCGCGCACTTGAGATATTCAGACTTAGGATAGCCTAAAAGAACCGGATGATCAGGACCGGCACCTCGTTTTTCAAGAATCTGAACCCGCTTGTGGCTGTCCATTGCCGCATGCATGAGCATATCGTAAAAATAATGAGAATCAAAAAAATGAGAGCATGAGCATGTGACAAGTATGCCGCCTTCGTTCAAAAGCCGCATTGCCCGCAGATTTATTTCCTTGTAACCGCCGTAAGCTTTCTGAATGGCTTTGGCACTTTTTGTAAATGCAGGGGGATCAAGAATGATGACGTCGAATTTTTCGCCCTTTGATTCATAATCCTTGAGCAGGTCAAAGACGTCCGCGCAGACAGCCTTCATTACCTTCCCGGCGCCGTTAAGGAATATGTTTTTGTTTACCATTTCAACAGCTTCAGGACTTATGTCAACGCTGACAACATCTTTTGCACCGGCCTTGAATGCATTCAAACCAAATGCTCCTGTGTGCGTAAAAGTATCAAGAACCTTTTTTCCGTGACAGAATGCAGACACGATTCTTCGGTTGTCTTTCTGATCCAGGAAGTATCCGGTCTTCTGACCGTTTGCGATATCCACGCTCAGCTTTATGCCGTTCTCAAGAATAGTAATCACAGTTTTTCCGCTCTTTCCTATCCATCCGCTGGTTTCAGAAAGACCTTCCTTGTTGCGTACGTCGGCATCATCCCTTTCGTAAATAAAATCAGGCTTAACAGACTTCTCAAGTGCCTCAAGGATTTCCGAACGGAACCTGTCGCATGCCATGGCAAGGAACTGAACTACAAGATAAACTTTTCCGTCAACATCACAGTAACGTTCACAGATGAAGCCCGGAATAAAATCTGCCTCTGCAAAAATAAGCCTGTATGAATCTGAATGAGAATATTTGAGCTGACGGATATTTACTGCATCTGAAACACGTTTTTCCCAGAATGACTTTATGTCGGCAAAAACTTTGTCTCCATGCTCAGAAGAAATGAGGCGCACAGTAATCTTTGAATTTCTGTTTATGATTCCAGTACCAAGAAAACCGCCGGCCTTTGTAAATACCTCAACACCGCTTCCGTTCTCAACAGTACAGTCAGCAAGGGAAGTCTGATTCCATTCATCTTTTTCCGACTTTCTGAACTTCACATGTGAAATTTCGTTGTCAAAAACCCATGGAAATCCTGTCTGAATTTCTTTTTCTTCCTTTG
>JAFPCT010000135.1 GCA_017390125.1 Treponema sp. | reverse complement strand
CGTTCTGGAAAACAAATCCTTTTTCCCCTTGCCGTGAAGCCACATGAAATCATTTATGAAATTTTCTTCACCAAAAACAAGATCGCACAGAAGCTTGAGGCGGAACAGCTCCTCCTGCCCGATGGCAATGAAAATACAGCCGGTTTCAGCAAGGAGTTCCCTTGCAAGCACAAGCCTTCTTTTCATGAAGCTGAGCCATGTATCAACTGAAAAGGAATCGTTATATACAAAAGATTTTTTTCCGGTGTTGTAAGGCGGATCTATATAAATAAGGTCGATTTTCTGGCGGTAATCAGGAAGAAGGAATTTCAAAGCAGGATAATTGTCGCCTTCAATAAAAACGTGAGAATCAGCGGAAACTGTACCTGCTCTTTTTGAAAGGATTTCTGCAAAAGAATACCGGCCGGCAAAATCATCACCGTCAGCCTTCTCTGCCACGTCATCCCAGGAGATCGAAAAACCCATGATTCGATTCTAGCAAAAAAATGAGGTAAAGACAATTTTGCAGTATTCTGCTATCATAGAAGAATGAAAAAGAAAGCCCTTTTATACACTCCCAATTTTGAAAAACTTGCGACACTTGCCCAGTCACTTGCACATGAAGGCTGGGAAATCATTTCTGCGGGAGCGACAGCAGATTTTCTGAAGGCACAGAACATTGCCGTTACCATAGACCGCTCGCTGGAAGACAAATTCTTTCCGAACGAAAAAATGGAAAACCTGCTCAGACTCATCATGGGAACCGGAAGGCAGATTCAGACAAGCCATACACGGCCGGAAGCTTACATCAGTCTTGTATGCGCAGGCATAACTCCGGCATTCCACAAGCTGAACGACTTTCTTGAAACAGACAAATCCGACAACTGCATTGACGTTAATATAACGACTATAATCCGTGCGGCGGCAAAAAATTACACCAACGTACTCATCCTTACTGATCCGGCTGATTACGAGGAAGCAATCATCCAGATAAAAACCGACAGTCTTTCCACAGACTTCAGGCTCAACCTTGCCGGAAAAGCCCTTAACCTTACTTCTGCATACGACGCAACCTGCGCCTGCTCAATTATGTACCAGCTTGAAGTTGAAAAATATCCGAACTATTACATGATTCCATTCAAACGAATGACAAGGCTCAGACATGGAATGAACGAGCACCAGAGCTCATACGTTTACTCTTTGAACGACCAGGTCGGCGCATTGAGCGGCGTAAAGGTAATCCAGGGCAAGGAACTTAACTACAATATTCTGGAAAACTGCTTTTCTGTATGGAAATGCGTCAGCCTGTTCCTTAAGATTCTTAAAAACCCTTTCACTGTTGAAAGCGTGGATGCGAACAACTACCCTTTCACAACTCAGTTTACGCCGGCGGCAGGCAGTGTATTTACGATTGCAGTAAAAAACACGAACCCTATCGGAGCTGCCTTGGGAGGTAACCTTCTTGAATCTTTCAGAAAGACTTACGCCTGCGATCCATCAGCTCTGAGCGGAGCCACATTCGGATGCAGCTCAGTTGTAGACAGGGAAGCCGCCGAAGAGCTTGTAAAGCTGGACTTCAGGGCAATCATCGCCCCGGACTTTTCACGCGAGGCAAAAGAAATCTTCTCTCAGAAAAAGAACATGCGCCTTGTAATAGCCTCAAAACCTTTGAGCAACTACTACGAATCAAAATCCATTGACGGCGGACTTGTCGTGCAGGAACCGGACTGGACTCCATTCAAAAACTGGCGCGTAGTAACTCAAACCCGTCCTTCCCAGAGGCAGGTTGATTCCATGGCATTCGGTACATTGATTGCAATGATTGCAAAATCTGACGCCGCCGTAATCATGAACAACTTCGGAACTATCGGCGTTTCCGCAGGAAATGCAAGCCGTACAAAGGCAATAAAACATGCGCTGAGCGATGCACTGGAGTTCTTTCAAAATAATGTAAATTGTGAAGACAGAAGTGCCGAAATTCTTATCAGTGATTCGGTAATTTATTTTGACGAAAGCGCCAGATCACTTGCAGATGCAGGTATAAAAGCCATAATCCAGACCGGCGGCTCCCAGAACGACGAAGAATTCATTCAGTTCTGCAACGAAAAGGGAATTGCAATGGTATTTACAGATATACAGCATCTTGCAATTTAATTACATAAGGTAGTTTGTATGCTTTATTATCTTGGCGGTTATTTACAGCAGTATTTCGGACCAGCACGACTTTTACAGTCTTACACAATGCTTATCACCCTTGCCCTTTACACAGGTTATGTGCTGATATATTTACTTCTGCCGAAATTCTATGATTTTCTGCCTCATGACAGGGGAAGAGAATTTACCCTTACAGCAGAAGCCGCAAAGGGAAAGCCTACTGGCGCAGGTTCAATTTTCATAACTGTTTTCGCAATACTGAGTTTTGTTTTCGTTCCGCTTAAAGCTACGCAGGCTTACATCGTGCTGCTTACATGGCTTACAATGCTCACTGGTTTTCTTGACGACAGAAGCACATCAAGCTGGGGAGAATACCGGAAGGCTCTCCTTGACCTTATCCTAAGTATTGCCGCTTCGCTGGTGCTCTATCATTCAGCAGCAAAACTTTCCCCGGACGGAAACGTATATTTCTGGCTTCCGTTCTTTTCTCACCTGGTGCTTGTAAATCCGGCAGTATATGTAATCATCGGAATCATAATTCTGTGGGCTTCGATAAACACCACAAACTGTACCGACGGAGTAGACGGTTTGAGCGGAACTCTTGTCCTTATCGCTCTTATTACTCTTGGAACTATTTTCTACTTTATTCCTGGACACAAAGATATAGCAGCATACCTGCTTGTTCCTCACCTTGCAGAAGGAGCTCTCTGGGCTGTGATGACGTTCACTCTTGCCGGAGTCCTTACCGGATACCTCTGGCATAACGCTTACCCTAGCCATGTTCTTATGGGAGATGCAGGAAGCCGTGCACTGGGATTTTTCATCGGCTGTGCAGTTCTTATAAGCGGAAACCCTCTGCTCATTCTGGGAACTTCAACTGTAATTTTCCTTAACGGCGGAATGGGACTTTTGAAAGTTGCCCTTCTCCGTTTCTTTAAAATCAAGATTTTCCCGAACGTAAGGTTCCCGCTTCACGACCACATGAGGAAAAACCGCGGCTGGTCACCGGCACAGGTTCTCCTCAAGTTCATGATCCTTCAGCTTTTAATTACGGTTGCCGTAATCGGTCTGTTCTTCAAAGTCCGATAGGCTAGTCTTTATCCGCAAACAATGCAACCAGCGTCTCTGCATCTTTTTGAATATTTTCAATGATGCAGTATTCGTTAGGCATGTGCGCGCATTCATCCATCGTACTCCAGACAACACAAGGAATTCCTTCCCGGCGAAGCTCAGCACCTACTGTTCCGCCGCCGATTCCTATTGTACGGGCATCAAGTCCGTGAACAGACTTTATTGCCCTGGCAAGTTTCTTTACAACCGGCGAATCAACAGGAGTTGCAGGGCTTTCGCTCATCTGAAGAGTCTCATAGCAGACTTCAACCCCGTATTTCTTTTCAATTTCTGCACAGCACAGCTCAACCTGCTCAAGAACCTGATTCAGGCTGTAGCACGGAAGAATGCGGCAGTCCATGCAGAAAGTATCTTCTCCAGGAATAATGTTTACGCCGGCAACATTACCATAGCGCATCGTAGGCTGGAACGTTGAATAATCCGGTTCAAAAAGACTGTTTTTCTTGTCAAAATGCTTTTCAAGCCTGTGCAGAGAGAGAGAAAGCTCACATGCAGCAGTACAAGCGTTGTTTCCCTGATCAGGACGGCTTCCGTGACACTGAAGTCCTTTTACATGAACTTTAAGCCAGAGAATGTTTTTTTCAGCAACCTCAATGGTCTCGCCAGCAGGGTCTCCGCCGTCAGGAATAAGATAAATGTCATTCTTTCTGAATATTCCGGTATTGTGCAGAAGCCACATCATTCCGTATTTTGAGCCCACTTCTTCATCAGCCATAAAAAGAAGCTTTACAGTATGAGCAGGCTTTATACCGTTCTTTATGAACGCAAGGGCCGCAAAAACTCCGCTTACGAGCCCCTGCTGATTGTCTTCTACACCGCGGCCATAAAGTTTCCCGTCTTTCTCAACAACTTTCCATGGATCAGTGTTCCACAATTTAAGCTCACCCACCGGAACTACATCCAGATGAGTCATAACCCAGATTGCATAATCATCGCTTTCACCCGGAACAGTAACTACCACATTCGGACGGATTTTGCTTTCAACACGGCTGTCCGGCGCATCATACTCCTGGATCTGGGAATCCTGCACCCCCTGAGATTTCAGCCATTCCACCAGAGCCCGGGCCTTCTCGATTTCACCCTGTCCGCCGTTTTCAGGAGCAAGAGCAGGATGTGAAGTGAGCAAAGTTTCAAGGGCAACCATGTCAGCCGCCGCGTTTTTTACATAATCAAATAATTTCTGCATAACTCTCACTTCTTTTCAACAGCAAGTTTATATACGTTGTAAGTTGTGCGGATAAGAGTATCAACATCACTGTGCACTGCCTTCCAGCCAAGAACTTCATGAGCCTTCTTGCTTGTTGCAACCAGGTCAGCCGGATCACCAGGACGACGCTCCACATAATCAGCTTTAATTTCCCGACCGGTTATGCGGCGGGCAGCTTCTACCATTTCAGTGACAGAAGTTCCAGTTTCGCTTCCCAGATTAAGCTTAAGGTTTTCCTTTTTGTTCGCAATATATTCAAGCGCCTTCACATGAGCAACAGCAAGGTCATTTACATGAACGTAGTCGCGGATACATGTTCCGTCAGGAGTGTCGTAATCGTTTCCGAAAATCTTCATTCCAGGGCGCATTCCTACAGCTGTTTCCATAATAACAGGAAGAAGATTTGCAGGATTCTGCTCAAGGCCAGTGATTTTTCCGTCAACATCATAGCCGGCAGCATTAAAATAACGCAGAGCGGCAAAATGGAGTCCTTTAAGCTGGCTGTACCATGTCATGAACTCTTCGATAGAAAGCTTTGTATAGCCGTAGTAATTTTCAGGATTCTTCGGATGATCTTCATCAATAGGAAGGTATTTCGGGCTTCCGAAAATTGCGGCACTTGAACTGAATACCATGTTCAGGCAGTTGTGATTGACCGCACTGTTCAGGATGTTCAGCGTACCAGTAATATTATTTACTGAATATTTTTCCGGCTTAATCATTGATTCGCCGGCAGCCTTAAATGCAGCAAGATGAATGAATGCGTCAAAACCGCGCTCAAAAGCTGCGTCAAGATCTGACGGGATTAAAATATTTCCATATATAAAGTCATTTTCAGGGAAAAGATTCTGTCTAAGTCCGCTTGAAAGATTGTCAAAAACCGTAACCTTATGCCCATTTGCCATAAGTTCTTTTACAACATGACTTCCAATATATCCTGCACCGCCAATT
>JAFPCT010000134.1 GCA_017390125.1 Treponema sp. | reverse complement strand
TCACAGGGCAAGAAGCGTAACCGGAATGTTCAGGCACTTCTTCTATAGCATTTCTGCATTTTTATTTCATTTAGTTGAAGATGCAATGCCATGGTTCTTACTTGGTTTTAATTCCGTTACAAAACTTGAATTTTGACCTAAAAAGCCTTTACCTGCTGTCGTTCAAAACTTACGAAGGATTCAGGAGTTTATAATGCAAAGCTTAATAAATTCTACAAATCTGGCAACCGTTCTGGGAGTTTCAAATGCTACAGTACGAAAGTGGATTAACTGCGGAAAAATCTCTCCTATAAAAAAAGATAGTTTATATTCATATTTTGACCCTTTAGTCTTGCCGTTCCCGGAATTTAAGGAGATGAATGAATCTTCATGGGAAAAGGAAGAACAGATAAAGCCTGCAAGAACTTATAATTCCATTGAGCTTTTTGCAGGTGGAGGCGGTCTTGCTCTTGGTCTGCATGAAGCAGGTTTTAATCAGATTTTACTAAATGATTTAATCACGATGCCTGCGAAACTCTCCGTAAAAATTTCAAGGATGCAAATGTCATCGAAGGTGATGTTCACGAAATTGATTTCAAACCTTACAGCGGAAAAATAGATTTTCTTTCAGGCGGATTCCCATGTCAGGCTTTTTCCTATGCAGGAAACCAAAAGGGTTTTGACGATGCAAGAGGCACATTGTTTTTTGAACTTGCCAGGGCAATAAAAGAAACAATGCCTAAAGTTTTTCTTGGTGAAAATGTAAAAGGACTTCTTTCTCATGACAACGGAAAAACATTCAGCACAATTTCAAAAATAATTGATGAACTTGGTTATTATCTTGTTCCGCCCCGCGTTTTAAAAGCCGTTATGTATAAAGTTCCGCAAAAAAGGGAACGCATTTTTTTAGTTGGAATCCGCAAAGATTTAAAAGACAAAGCTGAATTTCACTGGCCTAGTCCGTATC
Source organism: Treponema sp. (assembly GCA_017390125.1). GTDB lineage: Bacteria > Spirochaetota > Spirochaetia > Treponematales > Treponemataceae > Treponema_D. The sequence continues at coordinate 12,517 of JAFPCT010000134.1, read as the reverse complement.
ACCGTGTTTTAACGCTCCGAGATACTTTTTATAAAGGGGAACTGTACGACTGTGATGTTCCCGAAAGTATCGGACAAAAATATCCAAAGCGAAAGGCCGAAATTCTTTCAAAAGTACCGATGGGCGGAAACTGGCGCGACCTTCCTGAAGATTTGCAGAAAGAATACATGAAAGGCAGTTTTTATCTTGACGGAGGAAAAACAGGAATGGCACGCCGTCTTTCACTTGACGAGCCTTCGCTTACATTAACTTGTGCTCCTGCACAAAAACAGACAGAACGCTGCCACCCGATTGAAACACGCCCTCTTACAGTAAGGGAATATGCCCGGATTCAGACATTCCCAGACTCATGGGAATTTTCAGGAAGCGAATCAAGTCAATATAAGCAGATAGGCAATGCAGTACCTGTAAACCTTGCAAAAGCCATGGGACACAGTTTAATCCGTCTTTTAAATGACATGGAAAAGCTGTAAAGCTTCAAAAAAGTTTATGGTTTTATAAATCATTCCCTCTCTTTATGTCCTAAAAGCCAGTCAATAATGTTTTTGTGAAGCAATACTTTAGAGACATCGTATTTCGGTATATCGAAAAAAGATTGGGATAAAGAGGTGTTTTTTGGCAAGATTTGTGCTTCTACAAGATAATAATATTCTGATGAAAAATAGTGGTTTGTCGTCTTCCGTTTTGAAAAAAAAAGCTAGTATTGTTATACTTTTTAACAGTTTTATACAAGTATTTTTGCTATTATGTCATTAAAGTTATAAACAGCGTGTTTTATCAGGAGGATTTTATGAGCACAACCACAGAAAAAAAGAACCGTCCGTTGATTTTAAAAAATGATGTTATGAACGCTTTGAAAACGGTCGGAGTTAAAAAAGGACAGAATATCATTGTACACTGTTCTCTTTCTTCCATTGGATTTGTTTGCGGCGGTCCGCAGATTATTATTGAAAGTCTGCTTGAATCGGTTGGTGCGGAAGGTACAATTCTTATGCCAACCCAGAGCTGGAAAAACCTTGACACTGAAACCGGGGTTCATTGGGAAGATCCGGTTTAATGGTTGAATGCTATAAGGGAAATCTGGCCGGCTTTTAATAAATACATTACTCCTACAAATACTATGGGTGCTGTTGCGGAAATGTTCAGGACTTGTCCGGGAACTATGCGCAGCGATCATCCGGCACGTTCTATTGCTGCCAACGGTCGAAATGCACGGCTTTTTACGAACAATCATGATTTAAGCAATATTTTCGGGGACGGTTCCCCTCTCGGACGTCTGTATGATGAAGACGGAAATATTCTGCTGATTGGTGTAGGATATGACAAAAACACTTCCCTGCATCTTGCGGATGCCCGTGCTGATTTTAAGAGCAAGCACAACACTGTCGAGCACAGTGCCATTATGGAAAACGGCGTGCGTGTATGGAAAGCTTACGAAACTCTTGCTGTTGACGGCGAAGATTTTGATGCTATCGGGGAAGCCTTTGAGTCCTCTGCTGAAAATGCAGGATTCATTCACAAAACCACTCTGGGAAATGCAACACTGCGTTTTATAAAGATGCGTCCCCTTGTGGATTTTGCGGTAAAATGGATTGAAGCAAACAGAAAGTAAGACCTTTCACATTTAATAACTGATTACTTCAATGATTCTATGATTGCCTTCACGTCTTCGACATTTGATATTCGAGGACGTGAAACTTCTGTATGAGTCATTGCCTTCCTGATATTGTCCGGCATTTCAGGAGTCTTTCCTGTAATGCTGTGAACATAATCCGCAGAATATGAAGGATGATCCCTGGAAATAAGGACTGTCGCATAATCTTCTGCGGAAGAGTTTTTGTGAATCTTTGCGGCTGCAAAAGCCCGGGCTGTATGCTGGTCTGCAAAAATGCCGTAGTTTTCAAAAAGTTCCTTTGCTGCAAGATCTGTTTCTGGCTCTGAAACTTCTACAGGGAATACAAAGTGCTTCATCATAAGCTGATTTGCGCTGAAAATATCTTTAAGGCGCTCAAGATTGAACAATTTCAACGGATCTGAAACAGAGCGCTCCTCTACCGGAACTGAGCTGTCAATTACACATGGATTTCCTTTCAAGTCTACCTTAAGGAAATTATTTGCAGGCACGATAAACCCATTCAACGGCAGGGCAAACTGCCATGCATACAATCCTGAAACCATATTGCTGTAATTTCCTGCAGCAAGGGCATAGAAAATGTCACTGTGAACCCTGCCCTTTATGCGGGAAAATGCAAATGGATAGAAGAACGCCTGAGACATCAGCCGTCCGATATTGAACCCGCTTGCAAGAGTAATATTGTTCTCTGCTGTATAAGCCCTGTCCCTGAATATTCCGCGGACAAGCTTGCTGCAGTCTTCTTCAGTACCATCTATTTCCACCGGGTAAACATTTCCGCCGTTCCAGACAAAGTCACCTTCTTCCATTCCGCGGACAGTTCCCTTTGGATAAATTATTATTGATTTTACATTTTTCTTGCCCCGTAAAGCTGTGGCAAGGCTGGCTCCCATTTCTCCGGTAGACGCATCAAGGAAAACTGCTTTTTCTCCTGTCAGCTGCAGTGCAGTTTCCAAAAAAGAAACCAGAAATGAAATTCCAAAATCACGATGAATTCCTGTAGGCCCTTTTGCAAGGTCAAGCAGGAAAAGTGATTCATCAAGCTGCTTAATTTCAGGTGAAAAACGAAATGCCTTTGTGGCTATAGTTTCGCAAATAATAGGACTGAATTCATCCTTTACAAATGCAGATGTAAGTGAACCTGCTATAGAAGTGAACGGAGTGTTTTCATCCGTGTATAGAAGCCATCGTCGTAAATCTTCAGGTTCAAGCGGAACATACATTCCCCCGTCCTGAGGAAGCGGATTCAATACTGCCTGCAAGAAATCTGCCTTTATAGATTTATCTCTTGTACTTATAAACTTCATAAATATAAATTATACCAAAGGTCAATGAAATCGACTATAATAATCTTATGAAAAAAGAAATTACACCTGAACAAAACATCATAGAAAACGTATGCAAAGTAAAGAAAGGTGAGCGGGTTCTGATTATCGCAAATCCTCAGACCAGCGGCATTGCACAGAAACTGTACGAAGCGGCAAATCAGGCTGAGGCACGAACCAGCCTGATCTATCAGAATGCAAAAACTTCTTTTGACAATGCAGAGAAGGAAGTTCTTGCAGCCATCGGCTCCAATCCCGACGTTTGTTTTTCAATTTCAGAAATAAAGCTGGGAAAAGATCCGGAAGCTACGGCAAATCCATACAAAAATGAAGACGGGGAACCTTTTACCCACATATTCGACTATCTGCTTGAAGGAAAAAAATCCATGCGGGCTGTATGGACTCCCGGACTTACAGAGGACATGTTCAACCGTACGGTGAACATTGACTACGATGAGCTTGCTTCCCGCTGCAAAAAACTCGGCGAACTTTTCAAGAATACCGTAAACGTACAGGTTACGGCTCCCGGCGGCACAAACATTACGGTTCCAGTTTTTGGACGTGCCCTTATGAATGACGACGGAGATTTTTCAACTCCAGGAAGCGGCGGAAACATTCCTGCAGGAGAAATATTCATAAGTCCGGTAGTCGGAAAATGCGAAGGAACTATTGTTTATGACGGCTCAATGACTTTCAGCGACGGTGATTCCATACTTGAGACGCCGATTACCTGCAGGGTTCAGAACGGCTTTGTTACGGAAATAAGAGGAGGAGCGGAAGCAAAACGGCTTTTAAAGACTGTTACAGAAGCTGAAAACCGTTCCATTGAATATGAAAAAACCGGAAAACTTCCTGCCGGCGAAGGAGAAATTTACCGCAAGAATGCCAGAAACATCGGGGAACTTGGAATCGGATTGAATCCTGCTGCCCGAATTACCGGAAACATGCTTGAAGACGAAAAGGCGTTCCACACATGTCATTTTGCCATAGGCGAAAATTATGACAATGACGCCCCAAGCCTCATTCACCTGGACGGAGTTGTACGAAATCCTACAATTGTGCTTACCTACGAGGACGGTTCAACAAGAACAATCCTTCAGGACGGAACGCTTCAACTTTAAAATATAAACTCAATCTACAATTCTTCCGATAAATGAATTCGGAAGGTTGTAGATGAGAAAACCAGTCGCTTTAATTTTATATTATCTTACAGTTACAATGCTGAATCTGGCTGTCGGCATTTTTTTCTTTACCCAATATTTTAACTCAATTACATTGGTTGCCGGAAAAAGCATTGATTTTTCTGCAGAAGTCATTGCCTACGGACTTTTTGAAAGCCTTCCGCTTGTATTCATTCTGGTGCCTATGTTCGTAACTTTCTATAAGATACGGCACCTAGGCTCCCCGGTTTCCAGCTGCATAACATACTGTGCCCTTATGCTGGTAACATGGTTCTGCTTTTTCCCCCTTACAGAGGTTCTTCAGAAGAACGTATATTCAATGCTCACTCCGATCGAAAATCTTGAGAGCAAAAGCGATCTTTCCGGCGGATATTTCAGAAATATAAATGGAAAATTATATTATTTCGTTTCTGACTCAAAAAACAATGTTGCGGACGTCTTCAAACTTTTTGATTCTGCAAGACCTAATTCATACGCTGACCGGGATTTCATTCAGATTGGAAACCTTTCAAGATTTTCCGATTCAGCAGGTGAATTCCACGACCCGATTATAAAAGAAAGTTCCCCAGAAATTCCTTTCAAGATTTCAGAAATTGCAGCCACTTTGAAAAGCAGCGCAAGAAACGCATGGGACAACGGACTTATTGCCTGGCTGTGCTTCTGTTCCCTTGGATTTGCACTGACCTCACTTTATTCATTTGTCCGCATCAGCTCATGGAAACTTGTAAATTTCTACTGGGTTTCTTTTTTCACAAGCATCGTACTTTGGTTCAATTACTTTTATTTCCAGCCGGAATTTTCGCTTGTACGAAAGGCACTTTTCAACTTGTTCCATGAATCCGGCCGGCTTTCGTTCTTCCTTGTAAGGGATATTTCACTTCCGCTTACCTGCATCAACCTGATTTTTGCATTGATAATGACATCAATTGGAATTATCAATGCAACTTCAAAAAGGAGAGGCTACTAATGAAAACAAACAGAATGAATATCGTTTCCATAAGTTTTGGCCTAGTCTGCTTTTTGGGCTCAATCATCTATGGATTTACCGGCATTGCGATTCCGGAAATTCTGCCGGAATACGAAAAGACCTACAAATTTCTTGCCGGACTTAAAACATTTATCATCATTCTGCCATGCGTAATCTTTACAAGCGCAATCGTAGGCTGGGCTTTGGATTTTGGAGCAAACTCTTCAAACAGCCGTCTCAGGTTTTCTCATGCAATGTTTGACCGCCTTAAAATGGTTTTCATAAATTCGCTTGTATTCATTTTCATTATTGAGCTTTCAACTGAAATTGGACTTCCTCAGATTGAACGTAAAATGCAGGCTTACAACAATCTGCCGTCACTTATGCTGGAATATCAGAATACTGCGGAAAACCTTTACAAGGCACAGAACTATGAGCTTGCCTACAAATATGCAAAGCTCGCCTGCGGAATCAACGCAAAAAATCAGAAAAACAAGGACCTTCTTTTCAAAACAGAATCGGCTTTGGACGAAAAGGCAAAACTTTCGAAAACCATCGTTCACTCAATGAATGAACTTACTTTCGGAAAAGACTATCTTGGCAAACCGAAGGAAAAGGTAAAGGCTCCTTCTGAACCCTATGAATCCTACAAACTCCTGCAGACTGCAAAAAAATGCCGGGACCAGGAAGACTGGTTCGGAGCACACTATTATGCACAGGAAGCCCTTAAAAGCGCCTCGTCAAAAGACCTGAACATAAACGAATGCAAGCAGCTTGCCGCAGAAGCATGGAATAAGCTGTCTGGTTCTCAGATTTTTAAAACTACGGAAGAGCAGAGAATTTTCGCAATGAAAATCGAAGGCTACAAGGCGCTGGTAAACGAAGATTTCATTCACTCTTACTACGTCTTCAACACTCTTGCCACAACTTCAAAAGAACTTTCCCTTGATTCTGACGTAATACGCTACCTCCGAATTTCCGAACAGGCTTTGGACAACCAGTGTTTCTACTATGACGAAACATTCAATTTGCAGGGATACGAAACAGCAAACAACGTATATTTCAAGGTAAAAAATAAAATCAACGGAACAACCAGCATATACTTTATCCGCGGAGTTGCCTCAAAGAGAACTGCCGCCAACATGATTCAGTACCTCCGTGGATTTTCTGTAATTACGCTTTCGCCTGGAAACCAGTATCTTTCGGGAATTTACGTTCCCTACGCAAAAATGAAGAACATTGAGACAAAATACATTGACGGCGAAATTCTGGACAACTTCGGACTTTCAAAAAAAGACCGTAACATTCCTATGATTCTTCTTAATTCAATTGACCGCAATCTTGAGGGTATAAAATACGGTCCGATTTCGATCGGCGGTCTTTCTGATGAACGAAATCAGGGATACATTATCCTTCCTATTCCGTATGATGATTTCAACCTTCTGAAAGAGGCCTCAAAGGGACCAAGGGTAATGTCTCTGCCGTCCCTGATGAGTTTCTATCCTACTGCCGACACCTACGGTTTTTCTGGAGAAGCCTACGGACAGTCCCTTATAAACAGGCTGTTCTATCCGTTCTTCATACTTATTCTGTTTATTGTTGCCGCAATTGCCGCATGGCATTTCCGCGTAAACGAAAACACAATATTCAAATTCCACTGGATTTATATTTTCCCGGCATTCTGTCCGCTGATTGCGATTGTCCTCAGCCTTTCCCAGAGCTTCTTCAAGTTCATGAACTTCAGTCTCATGGGAACTTTCGGAACTGATTACGCAATCGTTACGGGACTTTTTGTTTACATTCTGATTATTTTCTTTACCGGCTTTGGTTTTATGGCAGGAAGAAACAGCGGCAACAAATAAGAGTAGCCTGGCTCTAGCAGAAAAACTGCCGGACAGCTTCTTCCATTGCCGGAATTCCACCGCAAACAAGCCTGCTTATCCAGGGGCGGGCTACAAGGCATTTTTTTGCCCCAAGCTTCTTTGCAACCTGAACGTCACGAGTTTTGCGAATGCCGCCGTCAACCCAGATTTCACCGGTACAGTCTGAAAGCTCAACGGCATATTTTGCAAGGAAGTCAGCCGTACTGCCTTCTTCCGTTTCCACGCGTCCACCATGATTTGAGACCACAACAATATCCGGCTTTACTTCCCGGCAAAGAGCTACGTCTTCTTCTGTAAAAATACCCTTCAGCATGAATGGCAGTTTCGCATAATCACGCAAACTCTTAATCTGTTCCTTAGTCTTGCGCTCAAGTTTAGCCTGATTGCGCATCGTGGCAATATTGTATGCGTCAATGTCCATACCTACGGCCAGAGCATGGGAACGCACAAAATCAATCCGCTGAACAAGTTTTTCATCGGGATAGGGCTTGAGAAAAAAGTATGCCTTTGAGCCAAGAGATTCCACTGCCTTTGTACCAAGCTCCAGTTTTTCATCAGGAGCTCCGTCCCCTACACACAGCGAAATGCCGGCATGTTCTGCAGCAGTAAAATAGTTTATGTAAAAATCCGCTTCCCGCTGGAACCCGATGTTCTGGGCAGCGCCGGTAACAGGAGCAATGCCCAGGTCCTGAGGAAGCACAGGAACAGATTCATCTGCCGGAAAATCATCCCAGGCAGAGCAGTTCAATATGAAATTTCGGCTTTCATTTACTCCGCCCATGCCGGGAAGCTCGCCCTTACAGCCGAGTCCCAGACATTCGCGGCAAAACCGGCATTTAAAATCACCCTGAAAAAAAATTTTAGTCGCCAAAACAAATTCCTACTGAACGTCCCTGTTTGATGAGAGGATCGTCCACCGGAATGTTTCTTACTTTTCCGGCACATGTATCAAGCGGAACTGCCGTAATCTTGTCATCCTGCATTACAACAAGTTTGCCGAAATCACCGGCTGCAAGATAATCTGCGGCTGCGGCGCCAAACTGTGTAGCAAGAATTCGGTCATAAGCACAAGGAGTACCGCCTCTCTGCAGATAACCCAAAACAGAAGTACGGCTTTCAAGACCTGTGGCTTCCTCAAGCTCCTTTGCAACCCTGTTTCCAATGGACATAGGCATTTCTGCACGGGCTTTCTTGAAAGCCTTTTTATCAAGTTTTGCCTCTTCAACGGAAAGGGCACCCTCTGCAACTACAACGATGGAAAACTCCTTTCCGGCATCGCGGCGGGCAAGAACGTTCTTTGCCACAGATTTTATGTCATAAGGGATTTCCGGAATGAGACATACATCTCCGCCGCCGGCAATGGCAGAATAAAGCGCAAGCCAGCCGGCTTTGTGACCCATAACTTCAACAACCATTACGCGGCTGTGGCTGTGAGCCGTAGTATGGATTCGGTCAATTGCCTCTGTGGCAACGTCAACAGCTGTATGAAAACCAAAAGTTACGTCAGTGCCGACAATATCATTATCAATAGTTTTCGGAAGACCAATTACATTCAGCCCTTCTTTTGCAAGAAGGCTTCCTGTCGTATTCGTTCCGTTTCCGCCGAGCACAACAAGCGCGTCCAGCTTCCATTTCTTGTAATTCTTTTTAATTGCCTCTATCGGAAGAAGCCCGGTTTCCGGACTGGCCACCGGATTTTTAAAAGGCTTTTCACGGCTGGTTCCCAAAATAGTACCGCCGCGAGTTATGATTCCGGAAATTGTTTCCGCTGTAATCGGAAAGCAGTCCCCATTTATCAACCCACGGTATCCGTTTCGGATTCCGACGATTTTCATGCCATAGTTAATCATCGCAGAACGGCAGACTCCGCGAATTGCCGCATTCAATCCAGGTGCGTCTCCACCGGAAGTCAAAATACCAAATGTTTTTACTGCTGTCTTTTTCATGGCTCTTATTATACCCGACAAATTTATGAGCAGGCAAGGAATTTAAATTTAAAATAAAATTGGAAAATTCCGATTACACACCTTATATAATAAAGGAAAGGCAGAAATTCAGGAAAGCGACCAGAATCTGGAAGCCATTCCTAATCAAAATAAGCAATAGTATAATCGCAGATTTTTTCAAAACACAGGGAATCATACAGTCGGGAAGCGGCTGCATTCTGTTTTTTAACAAACAGAACCGGAGTGCGCTTCATTTTCAATATTTTTACAAGAAGCACAGTCATAAGATAGAAGGCAAAATGCCTGCCCCGCTCCTCTGGCAAAGTAAATACGCCGCCAATCTGCACATGCTTGAACCCAATTGAATTGGTGCCTGCCTTGGCAATAAGCCTTTCATTTCCCTGCTCATCTTTTTTTGACAAAGCAAGCACATACTGCTTCCGCAGGGCATTCAGAAGCCTCAGGCGGCATGAATCTTCATCAAACTCCATGCAGGAAGGAACAACCTCTTCCTTCTCATACTGCTCCTGCAGAGACAAAAGTTCTTTCAAATAAGGAGCAGGCAAATCTTTCTTGCATCTCAAAACTGAAAGACCTTTCTGAGCCTTGTGCGAGCGGGCGATATATTTTGCAAAAGCCTTGCCGTTAAGTTTCATAAGAAAATAGGAGTTTTTTTCCGCCGGAAATCGTTCCAGACGTTCAAAAGCCTTGAAAATAAGCTGGCTGCCGGAAAAAGTACCGTTTACGCAAACCGGATTTTCAAACCCATTTTCCAAAAAAAAAACGTGCAAAAGAAGAAACAAAATCATGCTGCAATGCAGTTTCTGTCTGAGGATTTGCAAAAGGGAGACAGTGAAGTATTGTTGATTTTACAGAAATAACGCCATAAAGTTCTTTTCTGGAATCCGGGTCCAGATAAAGAACATAGCAGTTTTTTATACTTTTACGCAGATTTGCCACAAGCTGAACGCAGATCTGCTCGTTTTTTTGCAAAAAGGCAAGAACAGAATTCCTGCACTTGCCTTTTATTTCCTCCAGCGGAATGAAGTACAACTTTATACCCTGAACTGATCTACCTGCGTACCAATCTTGGAAATTGAATCTTTCATAGCAGTAGATATATTTGTAAGCGCAACACCAGTTTCATTAATCTTAGTTGCACCAGCTCTCATCTCATCCATTCCAGACTTGATGCTTAAAGTTGCATCCTGAAGATTTCTGATTTCCATCAGAATCTGTCTGTTTCCTTCCTGCATTTCAGCAGAAGCATTCTTTACTTCGTTTGAACTGTCATTCATTGAGTTCAACGCAAGGGAAATCTGCTTTGAACCTTCACCCTGCTCTTCCATCGCATTCTTGATTTCGTGAACAAGATGTGTAGTTCCTTCGATTCCTTCTGAAACTTCAGAGAATGACTCTTTTGCAGACATAGAAGCCTCTACAATTCCATCAATACTTTCAGAAATTGTCTTAAGCTGATCACCAATAGTCTTTGACTGAGAAGAAGATGTTTCAGAAAGCTTACGAATTTCATCGGCAACAACACTGAATCCCTTTCCTGCTTCACCGGCATGAGCAGCTTCGATTGCGGCGTTCATGGCAAGAAGGTTTGTCTGTTCGGCAATGTTTGAAATTACCGCATTGGCTTCCTGCAGAGCCTTGCTTTCTGAATCAATAACCTTGATACGGTCATTTACGTCATCCTGTTTTTTTACACCAGTAATAACCTTCTGCGCAAGGTCTTCAAACATGGTTACCATCTTTGTAACAGAGTTGTTTACAGAATTGATGTTTCCGATCATTTCTTCGACAGCTGCACTTGCCTGAGTTACAGCACTGGCCTGGTTTGAAATCATGTTGTTCAATGAGTCAATGTTTGATGCAATCTCGTTTACTGCACCTGCAGTTCCGCTTACGCTGTTGGACTGATTATTTATCTGATTGGCCATGCTTTCAATGTTTGAGATAATCTGTGTAATCGATGCAGAAGTATCCTGTGAGCAGGCTGCAAGATTTTCACCAGAATTAACAAGTTCCTGCTTTGAATCTTTCATTGCGCTGATAATGTCCTGCAGTTTTTTTGCGAACAGATTGAATCCCTCTACAACACGACCGATTTCATTGTTTGCGTGATAATCAATTCGCTTTGTCAAATCAGCATCACCTGAAGCAATGTTCATGATTGTACGCTCAACATTGTCCAAAGGTTTAAGAGAAGTGAATACAATGACAACCACAATCATGATGATTACAAGCATAAGAACAAGGCTGCCCACAACCATGTACTGACCTACAACCGTAGCAGTCTCAACAAGCTCGTTTGCATCCATCATAAGTGTAAGGGTCCAAGGCGTATGTGCAATCGGACGATAAATGTTGATTGTCTTTCCGCCGCCAGTCACAGAAACACCGCTGGAACCATGTCCTACGGCATCCGTAATTTCAGAAATCATCTTTTTGGCTTCTTCACCGCCGGATTCAAGATCTGACTTCAATGTGTCAAAATCACCGCTAGTACAGATTAAATCACCTGTTGAAGCGAAAAGAGAAACATCACCTTTTTCCAAATTTATGTTATCAAGTAATGCAGAAAGATTAGTGAAGTTTACGACTCCAGCGAAGAAACCAACAGTTTTTCCATTTACTTTTGCAGCACGGCAAATGTGAACTACAGTTTTACCAGTAGCCTTTGATGAAACAGGGTTGTCTATAAATTCATTTTTTCCCTGACGTATGATTTCCTGAAAGTAATCTCTTTCCAGGACATTTGTATGAGTTCCCACATCGGAATAGAATTCGCCGCTATTATCAACCCATGCCACATAATCCAGATCGCGGTCACGAACAGTTTCATTGGCCCTGAGCCATTCAACAATCTGAGGCGTGCTCTGAGTTTTTACAACATCTGCATTTACGTAATAATCAAGATGAGCGAAATACTTCTCCAAAGTTGTAGAAACGATGGCTGCATAAGAATCTGCAAACTGCCCATATTCCCGCATTGATTCTTCTTTGATTGTACCACGCATGACAGATGCAATTATAAGAACCTGCACAACATTAAGAAGTAAAATTGCAGCTGCAACAATTCCAGCAACAAATATAAAAAGTTTGCCGTTTTTATGATTAATGATTTTTTTGCCCATTCTCAACTCCTTAAAAAAAATAGACTATTACTAGTATCGGACTTTCATGAGAATTTTACAAGTTTTTTTAAGCCTGAATGTCGAGTTTTAGAATTGACACAAAAACCGTTACGCAGCTCCGCTGCAGACCAGCTTAGTTACGGAAACTATGTATTGGCGCTGGGATTCTTCCGCCGCGGTTGATCCCGCAAGTCGCGCGAGCGACGCCTTAAATAGCTTCCTTGCAGAGCCAACCGCGGCATAATTGCCGTTACGCAGCTCCGCTGCAGACCAGCTTAGTTACGGAAACTATGTATTGGCGCCGGGATTCTTCCGCCGCGGTTGATAAATTCAGCACAACCGAATTTGCTTACTGGCATTACCGGGCAACCGCCAAGGAGTCCGCCGAATTCAACCCATTCGCCGGCTTTTTTGCCTGGAGCAGGAATAAGGCGGC
>JAFPCT010000012.1 GCA_017390125.1 Treponema sp. | reverse complement strand
GGTAATTTTAGTATTTACCTGCAGCATATCCGGTTGTTTCAGGATTGGAAGATTGGGCATATCCGCATGATTGGTTCTTTGCAGAGGGATTACCGCCAGGTCTCTGTCCGGGGAGGAATAGACCTTGTTATATTCATAAGTCGTGCCATTGCTGTCATAGCGCCGGGCATATTCCCGCGCATTCTGAATGTGAATCTCCGCCCACTCAGCCCTGCGGCTGTCTTCCAGAGAAACAGACTTGTTCACCTGTATCTCAAGGGCGGCGCGCATTATTTCGTCCAGAGGATTTATCTGAACTGCAGAAGACCACACGTCAATCGCTTCGGAAACTTTGTTCTGGGCAAGCAGAGCCGTTCCTTTCAGATACCATGCAATTGAATTGTTTCTGTCCCTGCCGATTATGAAGTCACAGTAGTCGATTACGTCGTCATAGAAACCCTGACCGTAACGTATTTTCGCAAGAAGCTCATAGGCGCGCACATTGTTTCCGTCCACTTCTACTGCTATGCGGCAGTGTTTTTCCGCAGACTTAAGGTTATTCTGAAAGGATGAAACTATGGCCGCAAGATAATGAACCTCAGATTCATCTGAATAAAGCTTCAGAGCCTGGGAAATGTATTTGCGTGCATTGTCATTTTTTCCAAGGCGTGCAGAAACCAGCGCCAGTGAAAGCAAAGCCTTACGGTTGTCGCTCTGACGGCGAAGGGCTTCGGCATACTGCTTTTCTGCTCCTGTAATTTTTCCGTCAAAAAGATCCAGCTCCGCAAGTCCAAAACGGGCATCAACATTGTTCGGTGAAGAAACCAGAATTTTCTGAAAAATTGAGCGGGCCTCGCTGAACTTTCCCATTGAAATCAAGGTCATGCCTCTGAGATTCAAAATCCCAGAATCATCTTTCGCATATTTTTCGGCATTGTCCAGATAATTCAGGACAAGGTCAAATTCACCGAGCTGGTAGGAACAGCAGGCAAGATGAAACCATGCATCCCCGTAAACCGGATTTTTCTGAAGGCTTTCCATATAATACTGGCTTGCTTCATACCAGTTTTCCCTGCTTTCAGCTTCCTCTGCAATGTGATAGAGCTCAACAGGTGTTTTTTCCTGTGAGAACACAGAAAAAACCGGGAGAAGGAAAAAACAAAACGCAGAAACAAATGCTTTAGTCTTTCTCATCATTTTCTCCAGATTTATCATCTGTCTTTTTTATAATCTTGATCATGTTTATGCGGTGACCTTCCATGTCCTGGACGATGAAGTCAAAGTCATTCCAGGTCGTCTTCTCAAATTTAACAGGAATTTTTCCGAAAAGGTCAAAGACAAAACCGCCCAGGGAATCAAAATCCTCAGCCGGGAAATCCGCCTGAATGCTTTCATTTACGTCATCAAGGTCAACGCGAGCGTCACAAAGCCACATATTGCTGCCTATGCTCAGAATGTCTTCCCTTTCGTTGTCAAATTCATCCTGAATGTCGCCTACAATCTCCTCAATGATGTCTTCCATTGTGATGATTCCGGCAATTCCACCGTATTCATCAATGGCAATGGCAATATGAACGTGACGACGTTTGAATTCCCTGAGCAAAGTGTCAATTCTCTTGCTCTCAGGAACGAAATATGCCTTACGGATAATCTTTGCAAGCTCAAGAGGCTTGCCCTTCTTTACCTCATACAGCAGGTCCTTTACATAAAGGACTCCGATTACATTGTCTATTGATTCGCTGTAAACAGGAAAACGTGAATGTCCGCTTTCTTTAAGTTTTGCAAAAAGCTCGTCTTCCAGAATATCTTCTGAAATAAAATCAACGTCAATTCGAGGAACCATTACTTCTTTTACAGAAGTCTGGCTCAAATCTTCGATGCCGCTGATCATTTCTTTCTTTTCTTCGTTGAGAATCTGCTGCTGTTCCGGGGTCATCTCCTCGCCGGAAAATTCTGTTCTGTGAGCATTTTTTTTCTTAAATAATGAAAATCCCATTTTTTTACCTGTCAATCCTAAGCTATAATAATCTCGTCCTTGAGCTGTCCCAGAGTTTTTTCCTGCAGGACCAGCATTTCGCATTCCGGCGCCTTTGCTTTTTCAATATGCTCCTCACCGTGATCCATTCCGTTCAGATGAAGAAGTCCGTGAACCAAAAGCCGCTTTAATTCCGAATTCAAGTCTACCTCAAAATATTCGGCATTTTTCGGCAGAGTATCAAGACTTATTATGATGTCGCCGACACATTTCCAGGAACCTTCCTCATCATCATAGGAATCCTCTGCTTCAAAAGAAAGCACGTCAGTAGGAGCATCTATTCCGCGGTATGTTTTGTTCAATTCCTGCATGAACTCATCTGCGCAGAACAGAACGGAAACCTCCTCCCCGGAAAATGAAAGCATATCCATAGTCTTCAGAAGAAAGGGTTCTACAGAGGAAAACCATTCCGGCTCCTGAACTCCTTCGTGGCAGGAAACATATACCCTGTTAGCCATGAATTTTTGCCTCCTCAAGAGTTTTTTCTCCGAGAACAGGCTTTTCATCCTCTGTCTTAGGGGACTTTTCTGTCTTCTCACCTTCCTCTGTTTTCTGTTCTGAATCAGGATCTTTCTGGTTCGGATACTTTACGCGGTTATGATAGAATCCGACAAGGAATTTAACGAAAGAGGCCTTGATTTTCTTAAGGTCGCTGAAAGTAAGGGCACAATTGTCAAGCTGACCGTGCTCCATCTTGTCATTCATGAGTTTCTCAATGAATTTTTCAAGGCGTTCTTCCGTAGGGTTTTCAAGCGAACGGCATGCAGCCTCTACTGTATCGGCAAGCATGACGACTCCGGCTTCCTTTGAAGACGGTGGATTTCCCGGATAAGTAAAATCAACTGGGTTTACGTTAGGATCAAGCTCCTTTGCCTTTGCATAGAACCAGGCCATAATGCTGTTACCGTGATGCTCCTCAATGATTTCGATAACCTGCTGAGGAAGGTGCATCTGATGGGCCATCTCAACGCTCTTTCGCACGTGGCTGCGGAGGATTGAGGCAGAAAGGCTCGGAGCAAGCTTGTCGTGAGGATTCACGCCGTCAATCTGGTTTTCAGTAAAATACTCACACTGATCGATTTTTCCAACGTCGTGGTACCATGCGCCTACTTTTGCAAGAAGTCCGTTAGAACCGATCTCACGGCAGGCATTCTCGGCAAGAATTCCTACGTTCATAGAATGGTTGTAAGTTCCGTTTGCAGTCTGATAAAGTTTCTTGAGAATAGGAGTGTTCGTATCTGAAAGGTCCACAAGACGGAACACAGAGGCTGTATTCAAAATCAGCTCAATAGGAGTAAGAAGCGCAAGTGTAAGAATTCCGGAAAGGAATCCGTTCAGAGCAACTCCGACTATAATGAGCGGAAGATGAGCAAACTGTTCGTTAAAAATAACCGCAAGGATTACGGTAATAACAGCGTTGAACACAGCAAGCATAAGAGCTACAAGAATAAGATCCATTCGCTTTTCTATCTTGCGTACGATTACAGAGCTTGCAAGGCATGAAGCCAGGGTGAAAAGGAACGGCACAATCTGATAGTCCGAAGCATTGAATACGCCGAAAGCGAATACAATGGAACAGAAAATGGCAGGAAGCTGACCGTAAAGGATTGCATCCGTAAGCACCATGAGCGAAGCCGGAATAATTACAAGCAGAGGGAATGAATCTTCAAAATAACTTGTCTTTGAGCCGTAAACGACACAGGCAAAGACAAGGATAAAGCAGATTACCATGAAGACCATTTCCCGCAGGTGAATTTTTCTGCCGAAAGGTGC
>JAFPCT010000133.1 GCA_017390125.1 Treponema sp. | reverse complement strand
GACTCCGCCATGCTGAACACTAATTCCAGAACTTCTCCCCGTGAAATGACATCTTTTGACCTTGGGCGGCAGATCAAGCGCCTTAAAAAAATGGACAACATAAATCCGAAAGCTCTGAATCAGTACCGCATGGAATACTTCAAGAAATTTTCAAATCCTTTCGGCTCAATATTCTTTGCAATACTTGCCCTTCCGCTGGCCTTTATTTTCGGAAAGCACAACGGTCAGACTATCGGACTTATTTTCGGTCTTGTGATCTGCGTAATTTACTGGGCGATGATGATTATCGGGCAGATGTTCTCCCTCAGGATCGGTATTGATGCCTTTATAGCCATGTGGCTTCCTAATACTATAGTCGGGGTGGCGGGCGGCCTTTTGTACATAGCCCTGAGGCGAAAATGAAACTGGTATTTTATCTTTTCAGGCGCTTTATTCCGATTTTCCTTGGTTCCCTCGGATTTTTCTCACTGGTGCTCATTCTTGTAGACCTTCTCATGAACCTTACGAACTATCTGCAGAATGAGGCCACTGCCGTACAGGTTGCCCAGGTCATGCTCCTGTATTTTCCGAAAACCTGCTGGTATGCAATGCCTTTGGGCGTTCTTTTTGCCGTTGCCTACACTTTAAGTGACCTTTATGCAAACAATGAGCTTACGGCTGTGTTTTCCTGCGGAATTTCACTCCTGCATTTTACTTTTCCGCTTCTGGTATTCTCAGTTCTCATGAGTTTCGGTCTTTATTTCTTTGAAAACTATCTGGTCGTTCCTACATATTCAAAAAAAGTCCAGCTTCAGGGGCAGCTTTTGAAAGAGGAAAAATCCCTGAACAAGAACAACATTGTTGTTATCTCGGAAAACGGATTTATTGTCTACAAGGCAAAATTTTATGACAATGCCCTGCACAGACTTTCGGACCTGTATCTTGTGTTCCGAAATCAGGACCGCAATCTTGATGCAATCATTCATGCGGATGCCGCTTCCTGGAACGATGAAAAACAGCACTGGACATTGATGAGTCCTGTGCTTTACAAGTATCAGGACAATACAATTACCACCGGGGAACCGGGAGAGGACATGATTGAGCGCCTTACGGAACCTTACGAAACTTTTCAGAACAATGTAGTCACAATTGCCGAGGTAGACTCTCAAACTGCAAAGGTCTATATAAATCACCTGCGCCGCACCGGTCTTCCCTTCACTCAGGAGCTTTCGGAATACTACAAGAAGTTTGCCTTTCCGGCTATTGTATTCATCGTTGTGTTCCTTTCAATCGGACTTTCAGGTAAGTCCCGGAAAAATGTGCTTCTAATCAGCCTGTCACTTTCTGTAAGTGCGGCGGTTTTATTCTATGTACTTCAGATGGTCACCATGCTTCTTGCCAAATTCGGCTACATCACGCCTTTCATGGGTGCATGGTTCCCTGTATTTTTATTCATAGTGCTGAGCGTTGTGCTTTTGCACTATGCAAGAACATAAGGTTTTACACAAGGATTTGCTATGAAGATTTTTAACATTCTGCACAAAAGTTCAGACGGAAAGGCTCGCACGGGAATTATGGAGCTTCCTCACGGTCCAGTTCATACGCCGGTTTTCATGCCGGTAGGAACCTGTGCGACAGTAAAAGCTATTTCAAAAGATGACCTTGAGGAAATCGGCTTTGAAATAATTCTTGCGAACACATATCACCTTTTTCTCCGTCCTGGACCGGAGCTTATAAATGAAGCCGGCGGGCTTCACGGATTTTCCCAGTACAAGAAAAATTTTCTTACAGATTCCGGCGGATTCCAGGTTTTCTCGCTTTCTCAGCTCAGAAAAATCAATCCTGACGGCGTAAAATTTCAGAGCCATGTTGACGGAAGCTACCACATGTTCACCCCTGAAAATGTGGTGCAGACACAGGCTCTGTTCAATTCCGACATACAGATGCAGCTTGACGTCTGCTCCGGTTACGGAGTGGACAGAAAAGAAGCTGAGCACGCATTGAAAGTTACCTCTGAATGGGCAAAGAGGGCAAAAAAACAGTGGCTTGAGGAGCAGGAAAAAGGGTACAAAGGTATTCTGTTTCCTATTGTCCAGGGCAACTTTTTTGAGGACCTCCGCAAGGAAAGCGCAGAATTTGTCGCTTCTCTGGACCTGCCTGGTATTGCCATCGGCGGTCTAAGCGTTGGTGAGCCAAAGGAAAAGTTTGAGGAATTCCTTGCATATACAATGAAACTTCTTCCGGAAGACAAGCCTTCCTACGTAATGGGAATCGGAACTCCGGAATACATTCTTGAGGCTGTCGCAAACGGAGTGGACATGTTCGACTGTGTTCTTCCTACACGTAATGCCCGTAACGGAGCATATTTTACCCATGACGGACAGCTTTCAATAAAGCAGGAACGCTTCAAGCATGATTTTAAACCGATTGACCCTCAATGTAACTGCAAAGTATGCCGAACTTATTCAAGGGCGTATCTGCGCCATCTTTTCAAGGAGCAGGAAATTTTAAGCTCAATGCTTGCTTCATATCATAACCTTGCGTTCCTTCATCAGATGATGAACGAAATACGCCAGGCTATTTCTGAAGACCGCTTTGAAGAGTACAAGAAAGATTTCCTTTCCCGCTACAAAGAAGGAAACATACAATGAAGAAATCTGTAATTGCATTCACAATAATTCTTCCGCTTTTTGCTTCCGGACTGCTTTTTGCCGATGAGTCTGATGATGATTTTTTGAACATGATTGAGCAGACCATTGCGGAAGGAAAGTCTTCGGAAGATGACAGTGAAAGCGTTCAGCCCGGCTATGTTGAAGGTATTGATGACAATACAATAGAACCTTCCAGAAAAGGCCAGACTGATGATACAATTGATTCCCCTTATGCAGAAAAAGAAGGCTCTACTGAGCAGGTTCAGCTTTATCCGCTTCCTTCTTCAGAGCCAGAAATTGATGCAGAAAATCCTGCGGCCCGGGAAGAAAAAGTTCCTGAGCCTTCTGAAAATTCCTCTCTGCAGGCAGATGCTCCTGCCGGAAATGCAGCAGGCGGCGAGATTGATTCTTCTGAGATCGTTCAGTCCATGTACGGAGTGCCGGAAAAAAAGCCGGAGACAGATGACGAATACGGCGATGATTTTACGAACATAAAGGTAACGGTTCCCGGTAAGCAGAAACCTAAAAAGGCTGACAAGGAAAAGCTTGCCCTTGCAGAAAAGAAAGATGAGGACAAGAGCGACTATAATTCCAAAACAGAGACATTGAACTTCGGAACTCCTTCTGAAATTCAAGGAGTCGTAGATAAAGTAGTTGAGGAAGATGATCCTCGGTTCATTGATACTCTTTACGAACTTTTCTATGCCACAAGCAGCAATGATGTCCGTGGCAAAATCCTGGATTATTTTTCAAAAAGCGAGGATCCTTGTCTGAGTGATTACGTTGTAGAGGTTCTAGATGATCCTTATGACGATTCAAAGGCCTTTGTCTCAAAGTGCATGGATTACGCTTCGAAAGTCCACTGCAAGGAAGCGGCTCCGGCCCTTGTAAAAATACTTGAAAGCGAAAATGAAGACTATTTCAACGCAGCTTTAAGTGCCCTTGGTAAGACAGGCGGCAAAAAAGAAGCGAAATATCTTGCAAAATACCTTGAGCGGGATGACCTTGAGGTTCCTATGCGTCAGGCTCTTATGCGAACTCTCGGTCAGATGAATGCCGCGGACACCTGGGACCAGATTGTAGAAATTGCCCAGAATGAAGATGAGAACGGCTTCGTCCGCCAGTATGCCGCAGAAGCCCTGGGAAACATGAAAAATGAGGATTCAATTCCAATTCTCATAAACCTGTATGAAAACGGCGATCCGAATATGCGTGAATACTGCATAAAAGGACTTTTGAATTTTCCGGATTCAGAGAAGGCTGTGCACACTGTGCTGCAGGGAATCCGCGATGACCATGTAAAAGTCCGCCTGGAGTCAATAAAAGCCTGCCGTGAAATGAAGCTCAAGGATGCAGTTCACTATCTTGTGTACCGTGCGAAAAATGACAATGAGACTGCTGTAAAAAAGGAATGT
>JAFPCT010000132.1 GCA_017390125.1 Treponema sp. | reverse complement strand
AACGTAGTTTTAATACTTTCTGTTCTCTTTCCGTCAAAGTATCCAAAACTTCATTCAGCTGCTCACGAAGAAGCGTAAAAGCAGCCGCGTCTGCAGGAACAGGAACATTATCATCCTGAATAAAATCTCCGAGATGAGAATCTTCCTCTTCACCGATCGGTGTTTCCAATGAAACCGGTTCCTGAGAAATCTTCAAAATTTCACGTACACGGTCAACCGGCATATTCATCTCTTCCGCGATTTCTTCCGGAGATGGCTCACGTCCGAGTTCCTGAAGAAGCTGACGGCTTACGCGGATTAATTTGTTGATTGTTTCCACCATATGCACCGGAATACGGATAGTTCTTGCCTGATCGGCAATGGCTCTTGTGATTGCCTGACGAATCCACCATGTAGCGTAAGTTGAAAATTTGTACCCTTTACGGTAATCGAATTTCTCTACGGCTTTGATAAGACCGAGGTTACCTTCCTGAATCAAGTCAAGGAATAACATTCCGCGTCCTACGTATCTTTTTGCGATACTGACTACCAGACGAAGGTTTGCTTCCGCTAATTTTTTCTTAGCTTCTTCATCCCCTTCCTCCATTTTCTGTGCAAGTTCAATCTCTTCTTCCGCACTCAGAAGCGGAACTTTACCGATTTCTTTCAAATACATTCTTACAGGGTCTTCAATGCTGATTCCGTCCGGAACGGAAAGGTCGATATTTTCCACATCCACCTCTTCCTCTTCTGCCATGAGAAGTTCCTCATCCGGCTCGTCCTCTTCCGTAATGCGAAGAACATCCACGCCGCTGTGCTCAAGAAATTCAACAACCTTCTCAAGCTGCTCGTCCTCCAGCGGCAGTTCCTGAAAGAAATCAATAACCTCCTGATATTCAAGTACATTTTTCTTCTTTTTGGCAAGAGCTACAATCTCTTTCAGCTTCTCGTCAAATTTTACCTGTGTGTTTTCGTCCATTTCTTTTTCTATCCTCCATTTATGTATCTATTTTGTCCTTATTCAAGGGAAATATGCGTTTTGGCAAGCACTTCCAGCTCTTTTTTCGCCGTAATAGCACGGCTCAGCGCTTCCATATCTCTTCCGGAATTCTCCATATGATAATCATAAGAATTCTGTTTTACCTTAATCACTATATCATGCAATGCCTTTTCCATATCTGCGCGGCTTTGCGCCTGCTCTTCTTCACCGTTTCCGAAATGCTCCAACTTTGTATTAAAAAGTTGTGCCACTTCCCTCTGTTCTTCCTCTTCCGTAAACATGCTGATAATTCCCGCCGGATTGAAGTTACCTTCTTCTAACCCTCGGAACATCACTTCAGCCACTTTACGATAGATTTCTTTCGTAAAATCATGCGGTGAGATGTATTGCGACAGTTGTCTGTAAACCTGCGGATAATCCGATATCCAGGTAAGCAAAAGCCTTTGCACCTTTTCGCCGTTTTCCTGCGGCGAAGCTTTCTTCACCGATGTCGGTTTCGGGCGGGCATACGCACTTCCCATTCCTTCTCTGGCTGCATGTCCTACCACAAGTTTTTTCATACTTTCCGGAGAAATATTATACTTGCGGGCAATTGCATCCATGTAATTGTCCCTCTCAACCTCTTCCGAAAAATGACACAGCCTGCGCGCAATTTCGTTATAAAATTTCGTTTTACTCTCCGGATCCGCTAAATCATAATCCTTCTGCAACATCCGGATCTCATAAAAGAAGCTGTTTTCCGCAGCGTCCAGGCGCTTTTGAAATTCCTCCGCACCCATGTTTTTTATAAATTCATCCGGGTCCTTATACGGTTCCAGATTTAATACTTTTCCCGATATCCCGGCTTCTTTCAAAATGCCGATTGCCCGCAGCGCAGCTTTAACTCCCGGCCCGTCGCTGTCGTAAGACAAAATAACATTTTCCGTATACCGCCGGATCAGGTTCGCCTGCCCGCTTGTAAAGGCTGTTCCGAGCGACGCAACCGCCTGCGTAAATCCGGCCTGATGCATGGCAATGACATCCATGTATCCCTCGCACAAAATAATGTTATTTTTGCGCGCAGACCGCGCATAATTCATTCCGTATAAATTCCGGCTCTTATCAAAAACCGGTGTCTCCGGCGAGTTTAAATATTTCGGTTCACCGTCTCCGAGAACCCTGCCGCCGAAACCGATTACACGATGATTAATATCCTGTATCGGAAACATAACCCTGTTCCAGAACTTATCGCTCATTCCGTATTTTTCATTGAACACA
This sequence comes from Treponema sp., assembly GCA_017390125.1. GTDB lineage: Bacteria > Spirochaetota > Spirochaetia > Treponematales > Treponemataceae > Treponema_D. The sequence continues at coordinate 205 of JAFPCT010000132.1, read as the reverse complement.
GCCACTCCCGATTCAATAATCAACTCATCCGAAAAACCCTTACGTTTTAGATAATTACACAAATCATTGCTCGTCTTATTCGAGTAACCCAGGGCAAACTTTTTCCTGTGCCTGCCATTTTACCTTCTGAGATCAGCTGCCGGCCTGCGGGGGAGGCATCGACGCCGAAGACGGGAATTGTCGTTGCTGCTTCATCGCCGGTGTT
>JAFPCT010000131.1 GCA_017390125.1 Treponema sp. | reverse complement strand
TACAACAGAATATCCTACGCAATAGAACTTGTATCTGGTGTCGTTATTGCCTTTTAACTCATCCTGAGCCTTTTCTACGCCTAACAGATGCAGGGTATGAATATCCTCACCCGGAACGATAGTTTCTTCCGGATATTCAATTTCCACTTCAATTGAGCCCAATGTATCTGTTATCAGTTTTTTTATGCTGTCGATTTCTGCAAAAAGATTTCCTGCAAGACGTCCTGCGGCTCGGCTCCGGCCTTCACCTGTATGGCTTTCAATGATTTCCTGAACAGCCTCAGCCTTTGTCAAATCAGCCTTTCCATTTATGAACGCGCGGAAAGTATATTCACCCCGCTCTGCCTGACGAAAACCATTTTTCAAAAGAAGATTCTGAATTGCAAGCACAACTCCAGGACCGCCGTGGCAGGTGATTTCAACCATGTCCTCGCCGGTAAAACTTTTCGGCGCCCGGTATACGGCCAGCATTACCTCATCAACCTTTATGTCGCCGTCAACTATCCAACCGTAAACAAGCGTATTTGCCGCCGCCTGACACAATGCTTTTGGCCGCGAAAAAACTTTTGAAACAAGTTCAATGCAATTTTTTCCTGAACAGCGCACAATTCCAAGTGCGGCAGGAGACAATGCTGTTGCAACGGAAGCAATAGGCTCTTCCGGCGCATATTTTGGATTAGGCATACTTAGTTCCTGTTCATTAAATTAATCTGTAAAAGCGGAGTGTACACGATGTCTGCGGAATCATATCCGTTATCTGGACCTTCCTCTCCATGCCGATAAACATTATTCATCCAGGAAATTCCTTCATCCCGGTACTCCGGTGCAATGGAAGTTCCGAACGCAGGCTTTTTAAATGCAGCGTCAGCTTCCATACAGGTACCGATGAAAGGATCATCCTGTTTTACATCTGGACAAAGCATATCGTAATTTCCGGCATTATTCCAATGCATATAGCCATTATTTACAGAATCCCGGACACCGAAAATTTCTTTTATAACATAATCCTTGTTGTAATACTGGCGGTCATAGCTTACGTTCAGATAGAAGGTCTGTACCCACGGACGAACTATAACACGGTTTCTTGCCATAACAGTATTCCTGTAAGTTCCGTAGTAATAAATGCGGTATGTGCGGTCAGCAGCCGGCGGATAATTCATAAAGCCGTTTTCAAAATGGCTCGGATAGAACATCGGACCGATAACGTCAACATAGTGAGCCATCATCTCCACATCCTGTCCTGTTCTCGTACCGCTTCTGTACCAGCCGTTTGCACCGTAAATATCAATTCCGATAGGAGCCTTTATGTTTTCCCGGGCATAACTCAGGAATGAAACCAGAGCAGATTCCTTGTCCATTCCTTCGCTCCTCCAGCGGTAAGCCGCCTGACGCAGGTTGTAGCCGTCTGTAGGGAAACGGATGTAGTCAAACTGAATCTCATCAAATCCGCGCTCAATCAATTCTTTCGCAATTGAAACATTGTATTCCCAAACTTCCGGGCAGTATGGATCCACCCAGTTTTCGTCATAGAAAATTGTATTCTTTCCGGTAACTTCACCGGTTTCCTCATCCACAATGTCTTCGTATTCCTTTATTCCCATCCACGGAGATTTTGTTCCGTAGTTCCAGACTGAATATTTTGAATTGTCGTATTTTGCAAGGTTTCTGTCCTTGAATACAACAATCCGGGCGATAAGGTATATGTTTTCTTTCTTGAACTCAGAAACGAAATGGTCCAAATCAACGGCATACTGTGTGATCTTTCCTTTCTGTACGACAAGAGGATCCTTTGCATTGTAGCGCAAAAGACCGTAGTCATCCTTCATGTCGATTACAAGACTGTTCAGGTTGTTTTCAAGGATGAGTTTCTTGAATTTATCAATACCTGCCTGCTGGCGGCACTGATATGCAGAAACATAAATTGACTTTCTGCCTTTCGCAGTCTCACCGTATTCAGAATTTACTGTTCCCGGATACAAAAGCCACAGCTCATTCAAGCAGAGACCTTTTTTAATTCCTGTCTTTGAATATGGAATCCATGCGGCTGCAATATTTCCCGGAACGCTGGCAAAACTTTTCTGCCATTCTCCAAGTGCGGCCGGACGTTCACAGAGCTCATTGGTCTGCAGGTCCATGGCACCTACACCTTCGTTTACAGAAAAATACAGTTTTCCCTGAGCGGCAAAAAGTCCGTCCATGGTTTCCGCAGGCTCCTTGCCTTTATACACCTGAACGGCCGAACGGTTAGCCCAGTCAAAACGGTACACCCGTGGTAAGAATGTGTTGGTCATGTACATTTCTACAAAGCTGTTGCCTTCCTCATCCTTTGAAATTACAGGATAAATATCCGCAATCTCGTCCGGACTGGTCATTGACGGCATCATTTCAAAACCCTTTGTAACGTCGTACCATGCCGGTTTTGCGGCATCCGGCTTTATGTAGCTCAAACCAAAAATCGGATGACTCATGAAAACAACAAGCTCAGTTCCCTTCGTTCCGTCATTATATGAGACAGGCATGCTTCCAATTGCACAGGCTTTAACTCCAGGAGTTGCACCGCTCATAGAACCAAGAGATTTCCAGTTTTTTCCGCCGTCACGGGTAATGTATACAGCATCTTTTGTTGCCGTTACCAGCTGAAGCGGATTCAACGGGTTCACGCTTATGTCTTTTAATTCGGCAACCTGTTTTTCAAAAGTTGTATTAGTTCCGTCGTAACGCTTCAACGTAAGAACAGGAAGTCCCTCATTTCTCAGCTCAAAATTTTCCAGATCAGATGAAAAAAGAATTCCCTGGCTTGTCCTGAAATACCAGTTTTCAATTATATTTCCGTCCTCCCCAAGAGATTCAGCCCGCAGAATCTGCTCTACAGAACCCTGAACCCAGAGAGGAACAGATGAATTTACAGAAGTGATTTTAAAAATCCCCTTTGATGAAGCGACCAGAAAAGTTTTTGTTTCCCCCGCAACTTCCAGTTCTTCCTGAGCGGTAAGTTTGCCCGGCAGCTGGTACAGAGGTTTAACTTTTTTAGCATAAATATTTGAAGCAAGTAATGCACAAAATAAACAAAAAACAATCTTTTTCATACTTCGTTTATCGGCAGAAAAAAAGTTCAGTTAAGAAAAAAAACGGGGCTGCATTTTTTGCAGCCCCCTTGAATCAGATTATATCTTTAAGTGCCTGTAAAACTTCTTTGTCATACAAGTACGATTCTTTTTCCAGAATCTCTACGGCAGAATCCTTGTCCATACCGCCGCGGAACGACCGCTTGCTTGAAAGGGCATTGTAGCTGTCTGCCACACGGATGATTTTTGCAATCTTCGGAATGCCATCACCCTTTTTGCCGCAATAACCGGAACCGTCCTCATTCTCATGGTGATATGAAGCTGCTCCAATAAATACATCCCAGTATTTTTTAGGAACAAACTGAAGGTGGTTCTCTGCCAGATTAATGTGATGGGCAAGCTGCTTTCTCTGCGCTTCTGTAAGTGTCTCAGCCTGCAGAAGGTTCTGATCAACAGAAAGGAATCCTGCATCGTAAACCATTGAAGCACAGAAATATACCATTGCGTCATGCTGCGGAACCCCAAGACGAACGGCAAGTTTATATACAAGTTCCGAAACGTTCTTTGAATTGTTCTTGCGGCCGGTAGCCTGATCGATTCTTGTACCAAGCTCCTCGCATTTAACTGCAAGCTCACGCAAAGATTCCTTTTCTTCTTCTGAATCTTCCGGTTCCGGCAATGCATCCTGTGTCCAGGTTGAGCTTCCGGCAAGTTTAAGGCCATCCGAGCTGTAAAGTCCTGCAATTCCGCCAATCATAAGCTGGTTTGTCTGGCTCTGGTTCTTTGCAAGGAGCTTGAATGCCTCTGCGTACTGAGCCTGCTGAATCTGTGACTGCTTTACGCTGAAGTGCATGATAAGGAGAATAAGTCCTACAACAAGAAGAATTACAACTACGATTATCACAACGATAATGAAAATCATTGTAATGCTCTTCTGTGTTTTCTTTGAATCCTCGCGGATAAGCTCTGTAGTCTGTTTCTGCTGCTCAAGGCTCTGGCGCATCATCTCTTTTGTCTGCTCACCCTGATCAACCATCTTGTTGCCAAGTTCAGCGATTGCATCATTGGTTGAGCTTGTGGAATCCTTGATGCTGTCCAGGAAATCTTTCTGCTGCTTTTTATCAGCGGCTTTTTCCGATGCCGCAACCTGAGCGGCAATCTGCCTTACCTTCTTTTCAATTTCCTTGGTGCTTACAGCCGGATACTTTTCTTCAACGTTCACTTTAATGTCAATGAACTGAGTCTCATTGTAGTTGCGCTGAAGCTGGTTCAAACGCTGCATGTAAATGCTTCGTGCAATTACAAGAACATTTGCCGGAATTACACCGCCGTTAGTGGTACAGAAATTCAACGTGGCATTAATATTTTTGTATGCACCTTCGATATTTCCGTCATCAAATTCAGCGTTGCCTTTTCCAAATATGGCTGAATCAAAGCATCCTGGCTAGTCTGGGCATAAGAAGCAACAGAAAGCACGAGAATGCCTGCAAGCACTGCAAAAATCTGTTTAATCTTTTTATTTAATAACATTTTCTGCTCCAATTCCTATAATTAAGCCTAATCTATTTTCAAACCCTGTATCCCTTGAGAACAGAGTATCCTTTGCACCAAAATTGAATGTAACCTTGAATTTTTCCATTTCTGCAATCGGCAGCGCCATATTCAACGCAGACTTCATTGCAAAATTCACGTCACTGGATGCAAAATGACCGAAAAGCCAGTCTGCATTTGCATTAAGAGTAAGCGGACCGATGTCAATGTGACCCAGACCTATACCTACAAGCGGACTGAAAAAGTTTCCCTGAAGCGTAGTTCCGCCGGCCTCAGCAGGCTGTGTTCCCATAATCTGACTGATACGCCAGTCTCTTTCAGTAACTGCAGTTTCTTCTCCGTCAGTACGGATGATGCCTGCAAAACCAGTTCGAAGCTGGAAGTATTTCTTAACTCCTCCTACGCCTACTTTTGGAACAATATCAAATTCACCAAGAATAGTACCGTCATCACCGGAGAACGGCAGGATTATTGCCTGTCCGCCAACATCAATGCCGGCCATAATCTTGTCCATTGTATATTCATAACTAAAGTCACCGGAAATTCCATATCTGAATGAACTGAAAGAATTTCCGGCATCATTAATTATATTTCCATCGAAAAATCCGAAAGCAAGTTTCCACCATTTTGAGCTGAATCTTTCTTCCTTGCTCTTAACGTAGACTGTATCTCCGGACGGAGTCTGAACGGCATTATATGACTTCTCAAGAATCACTTTCTGCCTTTCTTTTTCTGCCTGGAATTTTGCAAGCTCGTACTTGCGCTGCTGCTCAACAGCCCGTTCCTGTTCCTGCTGTTTTTCCAGAGCCGCCGCAATAGTTGCATACAACTCAACGGCTTCTGCGTTATCAAGATTATTATCGATTACTACAAGGTTTGCCTTTATAGCAAAATCATAATCCTCATCAATTACCAGACGGCGGATTTTTTTCATCGTGTAGTTTTCCATCAGGTAATAGTTCCGGTCAGTGTTGTTTTCTCCCAGAACTACGTTCAATTCAGAGTCGGAACGATTCACAAATGCAATGTCAATACGACGGTAAACAACCGTTACATACGCATCAATTGCAAAAACAGGAATAAGTCCCGCAACTGAAAGAAAACCTGCAATAATTACGGCAAGAAACCTTTTACGAATAGTCATACGCTCCGCCTTAGAATACGTTTACCCTGATACCTTCAGAAATCTGAGGAACAAGATTATCAATATCCACATCACCGCCTGAAACGTCGGTAGGGATGAACCACAGTGAAAATTCTGTGTAAGCACTGAATGAACTGAACATCTTCATCTTAGGGAACGTAACCTTAGGGAATTCAAGCTGAGCAAGAAGCGCAGAAAGAATCTGAGCGTCACCAGAACCGCTTTCATTAAAGCGTGTGAACTGAGCACCAATTGCAACAGAAGAACTCAACCATTCCCAGTCATGTCCGAGGAAATAACTGAACGGAATCTGAGCAATGTTTGCAAGAATCTTGATACCCATTACGTTGTCACCACCGTAACGCATGTCGCTCTTAGAGAACATATCTCTCTGAGCCTGTGTAAACTGTCCCCACTGGAACTGAACTTTTACAGCGTCATCAAAGAAGGTAAGACCTACACCGATGTCGAATAAAGTTGCACCCCAGAAGTGCCAGTCAAGATACAATCCCTGGATGAATGAAGGAACTTCGTAAGATGCCTTATCACCTTTTCGGAGAGTAAGTTTTACATCCTTCAAGCCTACGTCATCACTAGACAAACCGTTGAAAACAAGTTCCTGATTGTAGCGTCCGCCCTGACTCGGAGTAATAAGACGAATCTTAGGAGCCGTATTATCAATCTGAATGATCGTTCGCTCAATTGCGGTTTCTCCGTTCTTCATTGTAGCCCGAACCAGCATAAAATGGTAGCCTTCTGCCAAATCCTGGTTTTCAACACGATACATCCACTTCTCACCCTTTGAAACAAGGTCGAATGTCTTACCGTTATCAAAACTGAGCTCAATCTTCTGAACTTTCTTGTTTGCAATCACGCTCTTTGCAAGAATTACGTCCTGCTTCTGGTCCTTCGGAACGCTTTTAAGATTTACCTTTGAAATCTCAGTCTCCTCACCGTCAAGAGCATAACCTGCACTACCAATGATATAAGGTCGCTCAATAGCAAAGTCACCGTATGCAAAATTATCTATCTTTACCCAAGGACCAGAAGTGCTGTAGTCAACAGTCTGAGTTCTTGAGCTGATTACCTTTCCGCCTTCAACAGTTGCATCTACGCGGTATTTGTGAACACCGCTCTCCATCATGTCTGCTGAAACATTGAATACAAAGTATTCGCTTGCAGTAAGCTCTGTGTCAGCAATGAATTCATTGTCGATGAAGAGCGAAAGCTTTTCGATCGGCTTGTCAGCTTCTGCATTACCGTAAATATTGAACTGTCCCTGCTTGTGCTCACCGTTCAGTGGGTAAAGCAGATTTACAGTTGCAAGAGGCTTGTTCTTGTTAAGGGTAATGTTACGGCTTATGTGAGTTGCGTTCATTGCCTTATCAAGAGCAGTGATTTCGATGTTGTATGAACCGTTTTCCAAACTTGAAATATCAAGATCCTGGGCAATGATGCGGTCTTTCTTGAAATCTACGCGCTGCATGCTGCGAGGAACTGATTTTCCTTCAAGACTTCGGATGGAAATAAAAAGCTCAGTAATATCAATGTTATCAAATGCGTATCCGCTGAAGAACAACGGACCGGCTGTAGAAGAATAATCCAAAGGATAGTCAAGAATCATTTCCGGTGCAAGGTTATCGATGTTTATCAAACTTGAATACAATGCTTCGATGCCGTACTTGTCCACAACTTTAAGGAATACTACGTTTGTTCCGTTAGGAATTGCCCGTGTATCAAATGTATAAGACCATTCTTCTGTTCCGATTGCGTTGTTGTAACTGTTTCCGTTATCAACAGAAACCATAACCTTCTCAATGCCGTTCTTATCGCTTGAAACACCGGAAATTACTACTACACCTTTGTTTGCAGTATCAATTTTCGGAAGAAGTACGGCACCCTTAGGCTCTTCTGTAGAAACCCTGATTTTGCGCTCTACAACAGGACCCTTTACGCCCTGAATGTCCACAGCATAAACAGAAATAACATGCTCATTATCTGTCATTGTCTCAAACGGAATATCAATGGCAAAGCTTGAAGTCATTTCAGAAAGCTGCTTGTACGGTTCATTGTCAATGCGGTAGAAAACCGTTGCAGGACCGTCATCATCATAAACAACGCCGGAAATAGTAAAGTCGCGGGTAATTACCTCATTTTCTGTCGGCAAATGGATTTCTGTTATCGGAAGGTCAGAATCGCGGTCAATTATGAACTGCCATGCTGCCAGACTTGATGAGTTTTCTGCATCATCAACAAACTGGAATTCCATTGCATCATCAATAGGGCGGTCAGCGCCACCAACATATGTAGTTACGAATTTATTGTTATGCTCAATTTCCTGTCGTTTTGAAGAAACGCTTGCATTAGGAGGAGCGACATAGAATGCGCGCTCAAAACTTCCGTTGTCCTTAACCTTGAAAGCAATGAAGTTCTCGCCGTTTACAATGTCATCTGAATTAGGAACCAGAACTTCTGCTTCAGGAGGAGTTGTATCCTTGAAGGCAGCTCCATGAGCTACAGTACATTTTCCTGCGACGTCATAAGCGCGAACATCTATTTTTACAAGTCCGTCTTCAGATGATGAGACATCGATTGTTGCGGCAAATGTACCGCCGATTCCGCCCTTGCCGGTGAGCGTCAATGCAAGCGGAACCCATGTCTCTCCGCCGTCCACAGAATAATCCGCTGACTTTATGCCGTTTGGATCTGCGACTGTACCTGTAAGACGTACAGAGCGCTTAACCCAGGCGTGTGGTGCCGGTGTGGAAATGTTTACCTCCGGAGCACCAGAGTCAACGATAAGACGAACGTTTTTTGAAGTGTATGAAACCTGATTTATATCTTTTACGCGAACTGCAACATTCGGATAGATTCCGTCTTTTACAGCTTTTACCGTTACAAGTGTTTCTGTATTTGAAATCTCAAGGCCGTCCTGAGGGCTTACAAAATCTGCTGAGCTTACAAGCCCCGGAATCTGCGGATAGAAATCCAATGATTCACCGGATTTTATTACATAACTTGAGCTGTCTGCATCATAAAATCCATTTGCCTTAAACTGAGTATAAATGCCTTCCTTGGAAATATCCGCGTCCGCAGGTTTTGTGCGGATGACCCCGACATTTGCACAGAATTCCTTTGAAACTGTACCAGATTTTACTGTAAGCCGAATCCTGTTCATTCTGACCGGCAGATTTGAGAGAGGAATAGTTACAACATAACGGTTGCCTGCATCCTTTACGACAGAAGCGCTTCCCGTTGATTTGTCTGCGCCGCCAGGAACGCTTTCACCTGTGATCTCATAATTGGCAGAAATTGAAGGAAGAATTGTGTCTACATAAGCAACAAGATTTTTTGTCTCGCCCTTGTTAAGTTCGATAATCTTACCGCTGGTATATGTCTGGTCTCCAATAGAAACAAAGTTTGCCTTTATGTTCTTTGACTTGCTTACGCTAATCTTTGAAGTGATTGTCTTGTCTCCGGCTGTAACGCTGGCCGTAAGGTTATTTGAGCCTTCTGCCATTACGTTCCGCTTGAAGTAACCGAAGTTTCGGCTGAGGTATCCCTGGTATGTGGCAACGTAATAAACTTCTTCTGCATCAATCCATGTAATGACAGGAGCCTTAGGAGATGTCTTTGCATCTGCTGGAGCATTAGGAATATTGCGGAATGCAATTGCGGCAGAAGAACGCAAGCCTGCGCTGTTTACAGCCGTAACTTCAACAACATAAATACCGTAATCAAAACTTTCTGTGAATGAGAATGTCTTTCCGATCGGAAGTTCCTTTACTGGAGCATCTGCCACGTTGATAGGAGTAACGCCAGTAAGAAGTCCTGCGGACATTGAAACTTTGGCTCCGTAAACCTTGTAGAACAATGACTCAATCGTACCAGCTGAAGAAACTGTACCGGTAATGTCGGCAGAGCCTTCCTTAAGCTCAAGGGCATTTCGTCCGTCAGTATCCTTGATTGTTACTACAGGAGCTGAATAACCGTTGGTTATCATAAGTTTCTGAGAATCTGCAACAGTTCCCTTGTCAGATGTTACACGAATGACAAACGGCTCGGAAACACCTTCCACTTCAGTAGGTGTAAGGATTATGCTGTTGCCGTCCAGTTTTACTGTTGCAAAACGAGTTCTTGGAATAAGTTCTACGCTGCGGGCATTTCCACCCACAACATAACCGCTTACCGGGAATTCAGGGTCACCTACAATCTTACCCGTTGAGCTTACGTTTGTGTCATCAAAAATAACTTTGAAAGCAGGAGCAGTAAGCTCGTATGTATTCACAACATTCAGAAGACAGTGATATTCAGTCTTTCTGTCTGCTGTATCTGTCGCAACAACATCAAAATATACAACGCCCTTAGGCATGTTCTGATCAACAGGAATATTCAAAGAATATGAAGAAACTCCGCTCAGAGGATATGTATCTTCTGAAGAACCGCTTTGTCCCCACTTTTTCTGAACCGTTACAGATGAAAGTCCCAGAGAGCTTGTTATAGGAATCTGCAGTGAAAAACCTGCTTCCGGATGAACAGACATGCCGTTTACAAGTTTCTGTCCGCCGACCTTTACATCTCCAAATTCAGGAACATTTCCCCGGGCACCAAATGTAACGCTTACCGGATTTCCTTCAACACCGCGACGGTCTGTTGCCACTACTGTTACAGTGTGCTTTCCGGCAGAAAGTTCCGAGCCGTTCAGAATATGACCGCAGAACACCCCCTTTGTCTCTTCTGAAATCCATGCTCCGTTGTCAATCTTATATTTTACAGATCTGATTCCGTCATCATCCCCGGCAACACCCCGCACGAAAACTTCATCAGTGCTTTCGATGAATGTTGAAGCCGTCGGATAGTCAATCGTAACAAAAGGCTTGTCCAGCTCTTCATTTATCAAAATGTCCCGAGAAACTTTTACCACGTTTCCGGCAATATCTGTGGCCGTAATCGTAAATTTTCGAACTTTATCATTTGTTCCCGCCAGATCAAAAACCTGTCCCCAGTAAGGGTTTCCAGGAACAAGCTCAAACTGACCTTTCTGAGAACCAAATTCCCATTCAATGGATTTAATACCGATTTTATCTTTTGCGTATCCAGTTATGGCAATCTCACCAAACTGAACTTCTTTTTCTGCAGGAGTTACAATTTTTACATCAGGATTCGTATTATCAATAAAGTAAAGGAAGGAATAAACACCTACGGAACCAGCTTTGTCGGTAGCACGAAGCCACAGAACAGATGCTCCGTCTGGAAGTTTTTTTGTATCAACAGAAACACTGAATTCAGTATTTCCGTTCTTTCTGCGGATAAGACGAACTTCCTTGAAGTATCTTCCGCCGTCAATTGAATATTCAAGTTTATCTATTCCGTTTCCGTCAGTAACAAGACCACGGAATTTTACAGTTTTAGCAACAAGAACGCCCATCTCATGATTTGTTACAGAACTTATCGGCTGATTTCGGTCCAGCTGCCAGGTCAGGGAAACAGGTTCTCCTACCATTCCGTTTATATCACAGCCCACAACTTTGATTGTATGCGGACCTTCTTCAAGCTTATTTGTATCAAGATAATAAGACCAGAATTCTTTACCGTTTGCACGAACAGGATTTTCCTCATCGCCATCCAGAATCAATTCAACATAATCAACCGCATCATCATCAATACAAGTACCTACGATGTTCAAGTTACCCTGAATGCGCATGTTAGGATGAGGGTTTGTAATGCCGGTTACAGGCAGATCTGATTTTGGATCGATATAAAGGTTGAACGGACCTTCCATAGCCACATTTCCGCCCAGATCCGATGCTGTTACAAAAATATTGTATTTTCCAGCCTTTTTGCCTTCAAGAGAAAATGATTCCTGCCAGCTCCGACCAATATGTGAGTGTCAACGGCGGTCTACTCGTGCAACATCTCGACACCCAAATCGAGACCATCACAGCTGACATGTGCGCTACCAAAGTGCAACCAGATGCGGCAACTCTCGC
>JAFPCT010000130.1 GCA_017390125.1 Treponema sp. | reverse complement strand
TCTTAAATAATTTTTGTCTTTAGAAAAACAAAAAGCCAGCCTGACACCAAGTCAGACTGGCTTTATCCATTATAAGAACTTAATCCTTCTCCACATCATAACAGTTGATGTGCAAATCCTTAAGCTGCTGCTCGTCAACTGCACTTGGACATTCATCCATTGGACTTGCTGCCAAATTATTCTTCGGGAATGCAATAACTTCATGGATTGATTCCTCGTGGCGCATGAGCATGATCAAGCGGTCCAATCCAGGGGCGATTCCTCCGTGCGGTGGAGCGCCGAACTTGAAGGCCTGTACCAAAAAGCCGAAGGCTTTTTCTGCACGCTCGCGGCTGTAGCCTACGATTTCAAAGATGCGTTCCTGCAATGCAGGGTCGTTGATACGCATAGAACCAGAAGCAAGTTCGTAACCGTTCAATACAAGGTCGTAAAGGTCGCCTTTTACGGCTCCCGGGTCACTTTCCAAAGTATCCCAGTACTGTTTCTGTGGAAGAGTGAACATGTGATGTTCTGTTTCCCAGCCCTGAGTTTCTTCGTTGAATGCAAAATATGGGAAGTCGATAATCCATGCAAAGTGGAATTCATCTTTTGGATTGTAAAGGTTCAAGTCTTTTCCAAGCTGCTTGCGGACTGCACCAAGGGCTGTACAAGCAAGCTGCCAGTTTTCGTCGCTTACGAACAGAATCAAATCGTTCTTTTCAGCCCCTAATTTAGAGCAGATTTCAGCTTCTTTTCCGGCGTAGAACTTAGAGATTCCGCCTTCAAATTTTCCTTCTGCATCAACTTTCATCCAAGCCAAGCCCTTAGCCTTGTATGTCTTTGCAACGGCTTCAAGAGCTTCTATGTTCTTGCGGCTATACTTGTCGGCAACGTTCTTTACTACAAGTGCCTTCAAACCAGAGCGTTTGTGGCGCTGAACATCACGGCCTGCGTTAGCACCACCTGCCTTGAATGCGTTAAAGTCTGCCAAATCAGCCATAAATGCGGCATCCTGCATCTTCATGTCAAAACGCAAATCAGGCTTGTCGCTTCCGTACAAATCAAAAGCGTCTTCCCAGGCAATGCGGTCAAACTTAGCAGGCAAATCGTAGTTCAATGTCTTTTTGAAAATGTACTGCATCATTCCTTCTGTTGTAGAAAGAACTTCCTCGCGGTTTGTAAAAGACATTTCCATATCAATCTGAGTAAACTCAGGCTGGCGGTCTCCGCGGGCATCTTCATCGCGGTAGCAGCGTGCAATCTGGAAGTACTTGTCGAATCCAGAAACCATCAAAAGCTGCTTGTAAAGCTGTGGTGACTGTGGCAAAGAATAGAATTTTCCAGGGTGAACACGGCTAGGAACAAGGTAGTCGCGGGCTCCTTCCGGTGTAGACTTGATGAAAGTCGGAGTTTCGATTTCCAAGAATCCCTTTGAAGTCAAATATTCGCGGGTTGCAAAAGTAACCTGGCTTCTCAAAATAATGTTCTGCTGCATCGGATCGCGGCGCAAATCCAAATAGCGGTATTTCAAGCGCAAATCTTCGTTAGGAAGAACAACTGTGCCGTCCTTCTGGCGCACTTCTTCAATGCTGAACGGAAGTTCCTGAGATGTAGTAAAGATTTCAATGTCGCTGGCTTCTACTTCAATTTCACCAGTAGCCATATCGCGGTTGATGTCTTTTTCTGCACGGGCGTTAACTGTGCCTTCAACTGCAATACAGTATTCACTCTTAAGGGAGCTTGCAATCTGCTTAACTTTGTCAGATGCCTTGTCGCCAACCATTACCTGAGTAATTCCGTAACGGTCACGAAGACGAATAAATACAAGGCCGCCCAAATCGCGAGTACGGCTTACCCAACCATTCAATACAACTTTCTTACCAACATCAGCGGCTCTAAGCTCACCGCAAGTTACAGTACGTTTTGTAGATTCCATTTTATTTCCCACCGGCTGCACACATTTTTATAGCGACATTACCGTGTTTTATAATTTCAATAAAATATTGTAATGATATAGAAGATTTTTTACAATTACATTCTGCAGTATGAATTATCTCTAAGATTAAAAATATCAGAAGGTTCCCATATTAAGCAGCCTTGCAGGTCTTGCCGGAATCAAGGGCGGTTCTAGCTACATTTTCCTGTAACAGATACCCGCGAACTTATCAAAAAATCGTAACCTTCGCAGCCGGCTTCTTTGCTGTATTCCTTGCATTCCTGCGCAATGCAATTCACAACCTGCGAGTGGATTCCGAGGCAGTGGCAAAACTAAAAGGAACAAAAAATAGACAAAAAAAAAGGAATGTAGTGCGTATTCCCTTTTTTTATGGTATCATTCTATTTATGAACGAAAAAAAAGTTATCGTAGTTGGTGCCGGAATCGCTGGTATGGCAGCCGGAATTTACGCAAAAAAAGCAGGCTTTGATGTAACAATATTGGAAAAACACATAATTCCAGGCGGACTTTCTACCAGCTGGAGCCGCAAGGGCTACCTTTTTGAAGGCGGAATGCACTGGCTTACAGGTTCTTCAGAAAAACTAACTCTTAATAAAATATGGAAAGAACTTGGTGCTTTAAAAGAAAACAACCCTATTTTTTACAAAGATCCAATTTCAACACTTATAGACGGAAACGAACAGATCAATCTGTTCCGCAATTTGGATAAACTCAAAGAAGAATTACTTAGAATCGCTCCTGAAGATAAAAAAGCGATCAACCGGCTTTACAAAGATGCAAAAATCTTCCTGCCTGTTCATCTTGTAGTAAATGATATAGCAGGCTTAAAAACAAATGAACCGCGACATCCAAAAATGAGCGAACTTCTTAAAATGCTGCCTGTTCTTACACGCTACAAAGCACTTGTAGATCAATCTTATGAAGACTACATACAGCAGTTCTCAAATAAAAACATTCAGCATCTGCTCAGATCTGTCATAGGCGAACGCTACAACGCAATCTCATTCGTATATACAATCGCTTCTTTTGCAAGCGGAGACTGCGGCTACCCGGAAGGCGGTTCTTTAAGAATGTCCAAAAATATGGCAGACACATTTGAATCCATTGGCGGAAAAATCAAGTACCACTCAAATGCCGAAAAAGTCGTAATAGAAAATAAAAAAATCAAGGGCGTTATTGTAAACGGTGAATTTATGGCTGCCGATGCCGTAATCGTAACACAGGATGCCCGAAAAGCCATCGACACATTGTTTGAAACTGAACTTAAAGAAAAGTGGGTTTCTAAAATGCGCAGAGCAATTGTCTCTGAACAAAATATATTCATCGGGCTTGGTGTAAAAGCCGATCTTTCGAAATATCCGCGGAGCATTATTTTTCCGTTGGAAAAACCATTCAATGCAGGCGGCGTTGACTATAAAGAATTACGCATAAACAACTATGCATTGTACAAAAATCATTCTCCGGAAGGCTGCACAACACTGACTGTCCTATTCCTTGGCAAAAGCTATGAATATTGGAAAGCCGCAAAAGAAGACGGTTCTTACAAGCAGAAAAAACAAGAACTGGCAGAAGCCTTTATTGCCGAACTTGAAAAATTTATTCCAGAAATCAAAGGGAACATCGAAGTATACGATGTCGCAACTCCCGTTACATATGAACGCTACTGCAACACATTCGAAGGCAGCTGGATGAGCGTATGGGAACCTGGCAAACCAAGCTTAGCTTTTCCTGCAAAATCAAAGACTGTCTCAGGATTGTATTTTGCTGGACAGCGTTCTACTATGCCTGGCGGACTTCCGATCGTTGTATACTCAGGAAGAATTGCCGCCCAATACTTATGCCGCGACAATCATGTTATGTTCCGAAACTAAGGAAGCATAGAAATGTCTTACAAAGCTGCAATTTTTGATATGGACGGTACGATTCTGGATACGCTTGTTGACCTTCAGAATGCAACCAACTACGGTCTTTCCAAAAACAATCTGCCGGAACGAACTTACGATGAAGTCAGGCGTTTTGTCGGAAACGGAATCAGAAAACTTATAGAAAGAGCTGTTCCTGCTGGCAGCACCGAAGAAACCATTCAAAAAGTTCATTCGGATTTTACTGAATTCTACAAAGTGCATAATTCAGATCATACTGCACCATACAAGGGAATTCCTGAAGCAATTAATAAATTGCGGGACCAAGGAATAAAAACAGCCGTTGTTTCTAACAAAGCGGATTACGGCGTTCAGGCATTGGTAAAAGACTTTTTCCCTGAATCCTTTAATATTGCCATAGGCGAAAGGGAAGGATTAGCAAAAAAACCTTCTCCTGATATGGTTTGCCTAGCACTAAGCAAACTTGGCATTGCAAAAGAAGATGCTGTATACATAGGCGACAGCGATGTAGATTTTCAAACTGCCGCAAATTCCGGGCTTAATTTTATTGGCGTAGACTGGGGTTTTAAAGGACGTGCATTCCTTGAAAATCTTGGTGCAAAAACAATAGTTCACAATTCAGAAGAATTAATAAATGAAATCTTAAAATAAGGAGTCTTACATTGAAAAAGTCAAAAAAAACAACCCTGCTTGGCGAAAATCTAATCGAAAATTACAAAAACTTTTTAAATAATGGTAAAACAGAACGCGAATGTGTATCACAAATCATAAAAACAGCCGAAGCTTACGGTTACAAAAATATTTTTGACTGCAAATCCGTAAAAGCCGGCGACAAAGTTTATGTTCAAAAAATGAATAAAGCCATCGCATTATTTCAGATTGGTTCCGATTCAATTGAAAACGGCATGAACATTCTTGGCGCACATGTTGATTCACCAAGACTTGATGCAAAACAGAATCCAATCTACGAAAAAGATTTCGTAACGTATTTGAACACTCATTATTACGGCGGAATCAAAAAATATCAGTGGGTTACGCTTCCCCTTGCAATTCACGGCGTTGTATGCAAGACAGACGGTACATGCATTTCTGTAAATATAGGCGAAGACGAAATCGACCCGGTTTTCTGCATTTCAGATATTCTTCCCCATCTTGCTCAGGATCAGATGAAAAAAAACGGAACAGAAATCATCAAAGGTGAAGATCTTGACGTAATCATCGGCTCAATCAATCCTTCAAAAAAAGATGAAAAGACCGACGACGAAAAGAAGAAAGACAAGAAAAAGAAGAAAGAAGAAAAGCTCACCAGCAAAAAAATCATTCTTGAGCTTCTCCGCAAGAAGTACAACATCGATGAAAAAGACCTTGAATCAGCAGAACTTGAAATTGTTCCTGCAGGAAAAGCCCGTGACTGCGGACTTGACCGCTCGCTTATCCTGGGCTACGGTCAGGACGACCGCTCATGCGCATTCACTTCATTTGCTGCACTGATGGACTCAGAACCGGAAGCAAGGACAAGCTGCTGCATTTGCGTAGACAAAGAAGAAATCGGAAGCGTTGGCGCAACAGGAATGGGAAGCCACGTATTTGAAAATGCCGTTGCAGAACTTATTGCTCGCATGCCAGGCGGCTACAGCGATCTTTCGCTCCGCCGATGCCTTGCAAACAGCAACATGCTTTCCAGCGACGTAAACGCCGCCTATGACCCGATAAACCCAGGCCTTTACGACAGGGACAACGCCTCTTTCCTCGGCGGCGGACTTGTATTCAACAAATACACCGGAAGCCGTGGAAAAAGCGGTGCAAACGATGCAAACCCGGAATTCATTGCAAAACTCCGCGGCTGCATGGTAAATGCCGGCGTAAATTACCAGATGGCAGAACTTGGAAAAGTTGATCAGGGTGGTGGAGGAACGATTGCATACCTTGCATCAAAATACGGCATGAACGTAATCGATGCCGGAGTTCCAGTGCTCAGCATGCATGCACCTTGGGAAATTACTGCCCGGGAAGACATCATCCAGGCATATAACGGCTACAAGTCGTTCCTCAAATTAAAATAACAGCAGGTTTTCAAAACCAATTGAGAACGCGAACTCTCCGGAGTTTTCATCAGGTTCCGGAGAGAATCTGTAAATATATCCCATAGAAGCCTTCAGCTGAAAGTCCTGGCGGGCAAGCCCGCCAAGGTTCGGCGTAAAGTATATGTTCGCCAGCAAAGTAAGCTGGTCATAATAATCAGTCAATCCATCCTTAAAATCTTCAACATATCCATACAGACGAGAAAGCGGCCATGATTCCATGTAGTACCTCTGCTTGAATTTTGCCGTATACTGTGCCGTAAAACTCAGCCTGTTCAAATAGATGATTGGTAATACGGGCGCAGCCTCCTGAATCTCCCAGGAGAACAGAACAGCCTGTCCGGTTATGTATCCAAAATAGCAGTCTGTAGGAAATAACGCTCCCTCCACAGCAAGAGGAACATATCCAGGAATGCGGATCATAAGGTTCGGCGAAACATTTTCAAAGTGATAGTATTCCTTGTCCCAGTCATCTTCCGGCAAACAATAGAAGCAGTCCAAAGTAGCTCCAAGCCTGAATCCCGCATAATTTGAATAGCCCTTGCCCGCCCTGTGGATGTTGCCAAAAGAAACGCTGGCTTCATTCTCAGCAAAAATTCGCCGGATAGAAAGGTCTTCGTTTTTCTTTTCTTTGCTCAGAATTCCAACATAATCAATCATTGAATTCACGTCAGAAGAGTGATATTCCGTCTTGGACTGCCGGCCTTCAAAGAAATCAATCTTGTCAGAAAAAGCTGCATAGAAAGTCCTGAACAGCGGAAGTTTCACAGACAAACGGAATGTCTCATATGTCTGCTTGAAACCGTTCTGGTCAAACTCAAAATGAGCGGCACCGCTATATGAAACCAGGTCAGAATCCGTCTTTCCACGAATGATTCCGGCTGTAAGTCCGAAGGAATTTGTGAACACTCCGTATCCGGCAGAAAAATAATAGATCGGCGAAGTCCATGGAAGCGAAGACATGTATGTAAGTCCCAGCGGCAGAGCCAGCATGGCAGCAGTATTAGTGTCCTTTACCAGCGAATCAGCAGAAGAATCAATAGCATAGGAACTGCTCAAACTGAACGGCAGGATTGCACCGCGCGGACCTGTAAAGGTATATGTGAAAGGATTGAACTTTTTGCTTCCCTCAACATCTTCCGGCTTTGTCCGTACAACTTCTTCCGGCGGCACAAGTGCATCAAAAACCTCTTCGCTTGCTTCATATTCATCAAAATTAAGCTCACTTTTCTGAACAGACTTCAAGGCATATCCCTTAAAGTAATTTGCAATGTAATCAATTCTTTCACCGTCACAAACCGGACTGTAAACGCCGCCAGAAAGCTCATCAGAAGAAAGATTGAAATTCCAGCCGTAATCATTTCTTTCAAGAATACCAAGCCGAGGAAGGCATCCCTGGAACGTATAGCTGAAATATATTTTTCCGTCTGAATAATTTAATTTCTGGACCTCAACCTTTCCTTCCGGCAAAGCAAAACGGCTGGTCTGCCGCGTCTCAAGGCTGAACCGGCAGATTGAAAAATCAAGCGCCTTTTTGTAGATATAGTAAAGATTGCCCTCTGCATCGCCTTCAAGTGAAAAATGCTGTGAGCCGTATTCCAGCGGCTGCTCAGCAACAAGTTTTGCCTTGGCAATCACATTATTTTTGTTACGCAAAAGTCTATAAATTTTAAGCGTTGAATAACCAGAATTTATTTTCACTCCGGCAACATAATATTTGCCGTCACGCATAATCATTGCACCGTCACGCAAACCTGTTTCCGGCAGAGCAAAAGAAATTTTATGTTTCATATCGTAAACGTAAATAC